>JAISSA010000222.1 GCA_031273365.1 Synergistaceae bacterium | reverse complement strand
ATCTTTCTTCGAGCTTTGCGAGATCCAGCTTTAACTTCGGGCTGTATGGCCTGAAGATATACTATGCGGAAGTATTTGGTAGCTATTACCAAGTATAAGTACGCTAAAAGGATCGGTGTCAGTAAAATGACTGTTACGAGGAGAACGGCTACGAATGTACTGCTGGACACCGCACTCAAGAATTTTTACGGTGCGGCGGAGGAGATGGGACTCGATGAAAACCTGATCGCTATCCTGGGCAGTTCCGAGCGCAGGCTCGAGGTCTCCGTCCCCGTGGAGATGGACGATGGATCCATCCGAATTTTCAGAGGTTACCGCGTTCAGCACTCCACTGCCATTGGTCCGGCCAAAGGCGGTATCCGCTATCATCCGGAGGTCGATGTCGACGAATGTGAGGCTCTGGCCATGCTGATGACCTGGAAATGCTCGCTGGCGGGCATTCCCTACGGCGGCGGCAAGGGCGGCATCTGCTGCGATCCGCTGACGATGTCGATGAAGGAAAAGGAGCGCATGTCCCGCGCCTTTGCGGCCCGCATCGCGCCGATAATCGGCACCTGGCAGGACGTTCCGGCCCCCGACGTCAACACGGGCGGGCAGGAAATGGTGTGGTTCGTGGACACCATCAGCAAACTGCGCGGGCACCTCGAGCCCGGGGTCTTTACGGGCAAGCCCATCCCCTACTGGGGCTCCATGGGACGCACGGCAGCCACCGGTTACGGCGTGGCCACCTGCGGGCTCGAGCTGCTGAGGGTCCTGGACAAAGATCCGAAGAACGCCACGGTCGCCATTCAGGGCTTCGGCAACGTGGGAAGCTACACCGCGCTCACCATGGTGGAAGCCGGGGCGAAGGTCGTCGCCATCAGCGACGTCACGGGGACCTATTACGCCCCGAAGGGCATCGACATCAAAAAAGCGTTCGAGCACATCTCCACGCACCCCAAAAAGCTGCTGGAGGGCTTCACCTGCGACGGCTGCGAGAAAAAGAACCTTGACGACATCCTGTTCGTCGAGTGCGACATTCTCTACCCCTGCGCGCTCGATGGCGTCATCAACGTGAAAAACGCCGGCGACGTGAAGGCAAAGTACATCGTCGAGGGCGCCAATGGCCCCGTGACGCCGGATGCCGACGAGATTCTGACCAAAAAGGGAGTTCTCATCGTTCCCGACTTCCTGGCCAACTCCGGCGGCGTTATCGGTTCCTACTTCGAGTGGGCGCAGAACCTCAGCGGATACTTCTGGACCGAGGAGGAGTACAACAAAAGGCTGATCCATATCATGAAGGGGAACTTCAAGCTGGTCTGGGATTACTCGCAGAACAGCAGCGTCCCGATGCGCCGGGCCGCCTTCATGGCCGCGATACAGCGAGTTGCCGACGTCGTGAAGCTCCGCGGCGTCTTCCTGTAAAAAACACGGGAGAAGACGGTGAAAGACCGGATATTCAACGAGGCAGAACGGCTCAGGGACGAGATGGTTGCAGCCCTGATCCGTATTTGCCGTATACCCGCCGTTTCCCCGCATAACGGAGGAACCGGCGAGGAAGCAAAGGCGCAGGAGATCGAAAAATTGGTCGCCGGGCTTGGCTTTGGCAAAGTGGAATGGCAGCGCGTGGACGACGTGAAGTCCCCGACGGGCAACCGTCCGTCGCTCTTCGTGGAGCATAAGGGAAACTCCCCGCGCCGCCTGTGCATTCTCAGCCACGTCGACGTGGTTCCCGAGGGAGACCGTTCTCTGTGGTCTCACGACCCCTGGGATCCCATCGTCAGAGACGGCAGGCTTTACGGTCGCGGCGTCAGCGACAACGGCATGGCCCTGGTTGCCTCCCTCTACGCACTGAAGGTCCTGCTGAACCTCGGGCTGACGCCCGCCTTCACCGTCTGTCTGGCGTTTCTGGCGGACGAGGAGATGGGCAGCGCCTACGGCGTCGCGCCGCTGGTGGAGAGGGGGCTGTTCCGTAAGGACGACCTCGTGATCGCCCCCGACAGCGGCAACGATAAAGGAGACTTTATCGAAATTTCCGAGAAATCGGGATTGAAGCTCGAGTTTCACGTCTCCGGCAAACAGGCCCACGCCAGCAGGCCGGAGACGGGGCTGAACGCCTGTCGCGTGGCGAACCTCCTGTCGTTCGAGGTGGACAATGCCCTGCACAAAGCGTTTCCGGAGGAAGATAAACTCTTCGAACCGCCGGTGTCCACGTTCGAGCCGACCCGACGCTTCCCCAACGTCCCCAACGTAAACACGATTCCGGGCAGGGAGCGTTTTTCCTTCGACTGTCGCGTCCTGCCGTCCGTGTCGCTGGACGACGTGCTCTCCGTCGTCGACAGAGTGAAGAACGACGTGGCCAGGCGCACGGGAGCGATCATCGAACTGGAGATCGGCCGCAGCGATGCCGCACCTTCCACCTCCGCGGACAGCGACATCATCCGCCTGCTGACGACCTCCGTCAGGGAAGTGCTGAAGGTCGAGCCCACGCTCGGCGGAATCGGAGGAGGAACCTTCGCGGCGTTCTTCCGGCGTAAAGGCATTCCCACCGCCGTCTGGCAGCAGGAATGCGCGGCAACCGCCCATCAGCCCGACGAATACGCCGAGCTCGACCACATCGTCAATAATGCAAAGGTTTTTGCCATGATGATGATGGGAAGCGCAACAGAAGGTTAAGGACCGTGGGGCGCCGCCCCACACCCCGCAGGGGACGTAGTCCCCTGACCCCGTTAATTTTCGGTTCCTGTTGACATTGGTAAGAACACTGTACCCGTTCAGGCCCTTTTTTCTCAAATTTAAACGAGGGCTGAACGGGTACGTCTATTCCGCCTGTTCCTGCATTGACGCGTCGACGCGGGCCTCGATGAACCTTTTCAGCTCGTCGATGCCGCATCTTTCCTCGCCGGAGGTGACGATGGGAACGTCGACGGACTTCAGACCGTCGCGGACGTACTGTTGCAGCGTTCCGCGTCGTTTGCTTCCCGTGATCTTGTCCGCCTTGGTGAAGAGCACCATCACCGGGCGCCTCCGCTGGTCGAGCCAATCCTGCAAGAGCCGGTCGTTGCCCAGCAGGCCATGACGAAAATCCACCAGATGACAGACCAGAATCAGGGATTTTCTCCCCTCGACGTATGCGGACGTGAGCTGTGACCACTCCCGCCGCTCGGTGCGGCTGCGCGAGGCGTAACCGTAACCCGGCAGGTCGACCAGGCGAAAACTCCGCTCTCTTTTTGAAGCGCCTGTCGCGCACTTCACCGCGTAAAAATTGACGCTTCGCGTCTTGCCCGGCGTCGCCCCGACATGGGCGAGTTTTGCCCCCAAAAGAGCGTTGACCAGAGTCGATTTTCCAACGTTCGAACGTCCGGCCATCGCGATTTCCGGCACGCCCTCGGCCGGGAACTGGGGCACGTTGAAGCTCGTCGCCTCGAGGCTGACCTTCCAGGGCATCAGGCCGCCAGCGCTTTCCTGAAGACCGCCGTCACCTCGGCGGCGTAGTCGAATTTCATTCCCTCCAGAACCTCGTTCGGAATTTCCTCGACGTCGACCCGGTTCGCCTCGGGCAGGATCACCTGCCTGATGCCATACCTCCTGGCGGCCAGAAGCTTTTCCCGGATGCCGCCGACGGGCAGCACCTTGCCGCGCAGGGAAATTTCTCCCGTCATGGCCAGGTCCATCGAGACCTTGCGCCCGCTTACCGCCGACAGAATCGCCGTGGCCATGGTCACGCCGGCCGAAGGTCCGTCCTTGGGAACGGCTCCGTCGGGAACGTGAACGTGAATATCGACGGCCTTCCAGTCGAAATCGCCTATCCCCAGCGCCTCGCTTTCCGAGCGAAGATAGCTGATGGCCGCCTTCGCGGACTCCTGCATGACGTCCCCAAGGCTGCCGGTCAGCGCAAGGTCTCCCTTGCCCTTCATCGTCACCGCCTCGATCAACAGGACATCTCCGCCCGCTTCCGTCCAGGCGAGACCCACGACGTTGCCCTGCTGCGGGACCTTCGGGATCTTCGTGTCGTAAAGCTTCGGAGATCCCAGATATTCCTTGAGATCCGCAATTTTGACGCTCACCGGCACTCTGAAGTTTTGCCCCCTGTCCGAGGATTCGACCATCTGCCGCGTTATCTTGCGCGCGATGGTCGACAGCTCCCGTTCTAGGCCGCGCACCCCCGCCTCCCTCGTCCAGGCGGAGACGATCCTCGCCACGGTCGCCCCCGCGAGCCTCACCTGTCCATTTCCAAGCCCATGCTCCTTCAGGACCCGCGGCAGCAGGTGGCGCAGGGCGATGCGCGTCTTCTCCTGAACCGTATAGCCCGAGAGCGCGATGACCTCCATACGGTCGAGAAGGGGCTTCGGTATCGTGTGCGTCGCGTTGGCCGTCGTGATGAACAGGACCTCGCTGAGATCGAAGGGGACCTCGAGGTAGTGGTCCGAAAAAGTGCTGTTCTGACGGGGGTCCAGAACTTCGAGAAGCGCGGACGCCGGGTCTCCCCTGAAGTCGTTGCCCAGTTTGTCCACCTCGTCGAGCAGCATCACGGGATTGCAGCTGCCTGCGCGTATCAGCTTCTGAATGATGCGTCCGGGCAGCGAGCCGATGTAGGTCCTGCGGTGGCCGCGTATCTCGGCCTCGTCCCTCACTCCGCCCAGCGAGACGTTGACGAAGTTGCGGTTGAGGGCCCGCGCGATGGAACGGCCCAGCGACGTTTTGCCGACGCCGGGGGGTCCGACGAAGCAGATGATCTGAGCCTTCATGTCGTTCCCCGCCTGCCGGCGCACGGCAAGAAACTCGAGGATGCGGTCCTTTACCTTTTCCAGACCGTAGTGGTCCTCCTCCAGAAGCTCCGCCGCGTGGGAGATGTCCATGTTGTCCACCGTGCGAATCCCCCAGGGCAGGTCGAGCATACAGTCGAGGTAATTACGCACAACGGTGGACTCCGGCGACATGGAGGGCATCCGAACCAGACGCTCCAGCTCCCTCTGCACCTTTTCGCGGGCCTCGTCGCTCATCGCCGAATCCGCTATTTTTTTCTCGTACCTGGAGAACTCGCCGCCGCCTCCGTCCTCCCCCCGTCCCTGTCCCAGCTCGTCCTGTATGATGCGCAGCTGCTCGCGCAGGTAGTACTCCTTCTGCTGCTTGTCCACGACGGACCGGACCCGATCCTGAATGTCGTGCTCGAGCTCCAGAATGTCGATTTCTTCGGTCAGGAGCTTCAGGAGGACGCCGAGCGCGGACTCCAGGTCCTCCGTCTCCAGAAGACGCTGCTTGGAGTCGATTTTCACCGAAATATGCGACCCCACGAGGTTCAGGAGCTGTCCAAAATCCTCGATGCCCATGATGGACGACATGACCTCGCCCGGGATACGGGGTTGCAGAACGTTGTAGCGCTCGAAGCCGTCCAGCACACGCCGCTTCAGGGCCTCCAGGGTTGGAGATTCCGCGATCTTCCAGGGCATGGAAATCAGGCGAACCTCCAGAAGGTCCTTCTCCCATATCCACGCGTCGACCCTCATGCGCTCCAGCCCCTCGACCAGCACCTTGGTCGTCCCGTCGGGGATGCGCACCATTTGCAGGATGTTGCAGAGCGTGCCCGTCTCGTAAAGATCGTCGCTCTCCGGGTCCTCCGTGTCCATTCTTTTCTGGGCGACGACGAAGACCTTTTTATCGTGCAAAAGCGCGTTTTCGATGGCCATAAGAGAACGGGGGCGCCCCACGAAGAGAGGAATGATGATGCCCGGGAAAAGCACCACGTCCCGTATCGGCAGTACGGGATAAAGCCTGTCGTCCAACATGTCGGGAATGATCTCCACTTTTTCGCTCATTTTTGCCCGTCCCCTGACTGCCGCAGCCCGGACAATCTCAGGCGACCTCCTTCGCCGCGCCGAGAAGGTCGGTCAGGGAAAGGCGACTGTCGACGTAATCCGCGCCGATCTCCACAAGGTCGGTTTTCTGCTCGGAAGAAGGCAGTTCGTACATGATGTCGAGCATCAGGTTTTCCATGATCGAACGCAGGCCGCGAGCGCCCGTCTTTTTCTTCACCGCCAGTGTGGCGATGCGCGCAAGGGCTTCCTGCGTGAACTCGAGACGCACGTTTTCCATCTCGAAGATTTTTTTATACTGCTTCACCAGCGAGTTTCGGGGTTCCTGCAAAATACGGGCAAACGCCTCCTCGTCGAGGTCCTCCAGCGCGACCAGAACCGGAATACGCCCGACCAGCTCCGGGATAAAGCCGAACGCCATCAGGTCCTCCGGCTGAATTCTGCTGACGATGTCGTAACGCAGCGTCGAACGCCTGCCCTGGAGCTCTCCGCCGAAACCTATGGTGCGCTTGCTTTCGCGCCTTGCCACAATCTCCTCGATTCCCTCGAAGGCCCCGCCGCAGATGAACAGGATGTTGCCGGTGTCCATCTGAATGAACTCCTGATGCGGGTGCTTGCGTCCCCCCTTGGGGGGGATGTTCGCCGTGGTTCCCTCCAGAATTTTGAGCAGAGCCTGCTGCACGCCCTCGCCGGAGACGTCGCGGGTAATCGACGTGGATTCGGATTTGCGGGCAATTTTGTCCATTTCGTCGATATAAATGATGCCTCTTTCCGCGGAGGCCAGATCGTAATCGGCCACCTGCAGCAGGCGCACCAGAATATTTTCGACGTCCTCTCCCACGTAACCCGCCTCGGTGAGCGTCGTGGCGTCGGCGATGGCGAAGGGTACGTTCAACCTGCGCGCCAGCGTCTGCGCGATAAGCGTCTTCCCCGATCCCGTCGGCCCCAGCAGCAGGACGTTGCTCTTCTGAAGCTCGACGTCGCCGTCGCGGACGTCGAGGTTGTTCTTCACTCGCTGATAATGATTGTAGACCGCGACGGAAACGACCCGCTTGGCGCGTTCCTGTCCAATGACGTACTGATCCAGAAAAGCGGTCAGCTCCCGGGGCGTGAAGGCTCTGAGAGCGTGATCGTGTCCCACCTTTTTTACGGGCTGCGTCGCGAACTGAACATCGCTTTGTCGCCTGGATGAGGCCGCCTCCATCCCCGCTTTTTCGTCCGCCAGAATAATGTTGCACAGATTCACGCACTCGTCACAGATACAAACCCCCGGGCCCGATATCAGGCGGAAGATTTCCCCCTGAGCCTTGCCGCAGAACGAACAGCGCATCTCCCTGTGATCCTCGTTTTTATTCATTTTTTTCAAAACTGCAACCTCCATTGCACAACACGCTCGAACGGCAGAAGCGGCGAACATTCCCTTAAACTCAGGGGGGCAGCTTACCCGGCCCTGAGCCCTGCGAATGAGGTCGCCGATCTACCGCGATTCAATGACCCTGTCGATCAGCCCGTACGTCAAAGCCTCGGCAGCCGTCATAAAATTGTCCCTGTCCGTATCCATCGCTATCTTTTCGATCTCCTGGCCGGTATGGCGCGCCAGAATGAGATTCAACTGATCGCGGGTACGCAGGATATTACGCGCGTGGATTTCGATGTCGCTGGCCTGGCCGCGGGCTCCGCCTATAGGCTGATGAATCATGATTTCAGCGTTGGGAAGGGCAAATCGCTTTCCCTTCTGTCCTCCCGCGAGAAGAATCGCGCCAAAACTGGCGGCCAGCCCAATACAAATTGTGGAAACCGGGCTTTTAATGTACTGCATCGTGTCGTAAATGGCAAGCCCCGCCGTGACGCTTCCCCCGGGGCTGTTGATGTAAAGATGGATATCCTTTTCCGGGTCTTCGCTCTCCAGAAAAAGAAACTGCGCCACAATCACGTTGGCGACGTCGTCGCCCACCTCCGTTCCCAAAAAAATGATCCGGTCCTTCAGCAGACGGCTGTAGATGTCGTACGCCCGTTCGCCTCGCCCCGTCTGCTCGATAACGTAAGGAATGCTGAAATAGGACATGCCTACTCTCCCTCCGATTCCGTGGGCGCCGCGCTTTCTTCCCGTGCAGGAAGCTCCCCGGCGGAAACCTCCTCCGCGGAGGACAGTTCGTCCACGTCCCTGATTTTAACCTTTTCCATGATGAGCTGCATTATTTTTTCGTAACGCAGTTCGCGTTCCACCTGCGCCATGCGGTCTTTTTCCCTGTACAGCGCCGCCTGAAGCTTCACGGGATCGACCCCATGGAGCGTCGCTCTGCGGAGGATCTCCCTGTCGAGATCTTCCTTCGTCACCTCGACGTCGAATTTTTTGCTGATTTCGTCGAGCACGAGGGTGTGGCGCACGAGCGCTTTCGCCTTTTCGCGCAGACTCTGCTCATACGCGGCGGGGCTGGTGGAGGAAAGCCGCAGAATTTCTTCCACGTCCTTATCGAAGCGACGCTTCGCATCGGCCGCGTCCTGTTCTTTCAGAAGGTCGACCTGTCGATTCACCAGCGTCTCGGGAATCTCCAGTCCGGAACGGACCGCGATTTCTTCGAGCGCCGCGTTCCTGGCGTATTCCGCGCTGTCGCTCTCCAGCTTCGCGAGAATGCGTTTTCCGACCTCTTCCCTGAAAGCCTCCTCGGAGTCGAGGGGAACGCCCAGCGCCTGCTGGTAAAATTCCCGCGTCATTTCGGGCAAAACTTTTTCCTTTACCTCCTCGACGGTAAAGTAATAATGGATTCTCTTACCGGCGACCGATTTGTCCTCGCAGGTCTCGTCGACGTCAAATTCCGACTCCGCCGTCTCGCCTTTGCTCCTGCCCAGAAGGGCGTCTCTCACCTCGGGGCGGATAGCGGACGCCAGATCGATGTCGTTTTTCTGCTGTGCTCCTCTGATCGGCGGCTCTTCGTTTTGAGAAACGGTCTCCGTCACGTACTTCACCGAGACCACGTTTTCCTCCCCGGCGGGGCGATCGATGGGAGCCAGCGTCGAATGCCGTATCCGCAGACCTTTCACCGCCTCGTCGAGCAGCTCGTCCGTCACCTTCGGGATCAGTTTCCTGACCTCGATATCGCCGAGTTCAGGCAGGGCGACTTCGGGGAGCACCTCGAACGTGAGCTCGCAGAACAGGGGCTGCCCCTCCTGAATGGCGTCTATTTTCAGATTGGGAGGGGCGATGGTGTCCAGATCGTAATCTCCGACGACCTGATCCACCGCGTTGGGGATCAGCTTCTCGAGGGTCTCGGTGTAGAGTTTGTTCCGGCCCACGCGCATTTCGATCACCCTGCGCGGCGTTCGCCCTTTGCGAAAACCGGGGAAATTGGCCTTCTGAGCGATTTCCTGAATCGTTGCGTTCAGGCCCGACGTGAATTCTTCGGCCTCAAACTCCACTTTCACCCTCACAACGTTTTTCTCCTGTCCCAACAACTCCGTCTTCATAATCCACTGCTCCTTTCGACCTGTTGAACGCGCGTATTATATCATTGATGGTAACCGTTCAAACTCAGGGGGCCGGGCTCGTCCGGCGCTTCGCATCCTCTTTCCGGAACAACCGGGAAAAATCAACGGGGTCAGGGGGCTGCGTCCCCTGCGGGGCTTTTGTCGGGGGGCGGAGCCCCATGTTTTTGGCGTTTTGGCTTAAGCCGCCGGCATTGCTTATATTCCAGGCTTATATTCCAGAAAAGGAAGACGCCGAACGAGGCGCGGTCCCCTGCGTTCGGCGTTGACGGTTCGGTATTCGGTGTCTTCCTATGTGAAACCTTATGGAAGGGGGCTTTGCCTGAAGAGCTCGTAACCTTCGTCGAAGGCTCTGAGGTTCAGGTCCACCATCTTCGGCGGGAAGTGCCCGGCAACCGCCCTGCGAAGGGAATCGGGAGACGCGACCTGCTCCAGCTCCAGAACGCGCCCCACGCAACCCAGGGCCACCATGTTGGTCACGATCTCCCTTCCCAGTTTCTCTCGCGCCGTATGGACGATCGGCAGGGAGTACACGCGCGCGTCGATGCGTCGTCCGGAGTCCTCCACGCTTCCGCGCTCGTATGCCGTGTCGTTTCCGGGAAAGTCGGTGACGAAAAAGTCATCGTACACAATCCGTCCCCCCGGCATCGTGTCGGGCGCGAACTCCTCCGCGGCGGCCTGAGTCAGGATCACCTGCAGGTTGGGGGCCATCACCTTCGGATAGTCGATGGGTTCCCGGGAGATGACCACCTCCGCCTTCGATTTCCCGCCCCGCGCCTCCGGCCCGTAGGCTTGGGACTGAACGACATAAAGGCCCTCTTCGTAAAGGGTGATCGCCTGGCCAATCAGCTCCGTCGCCAGAATGACGCCCTGGCCGCCCGAGCCCGCAATGCGAATTTCGAATCTCTCTCCAGCCATGTCCCTACCCCCTCTTCCGGGCGTTTTCGATAACTTTGGCGTATTGCCCCGTGTACTCCGGCACTTCCCTGTCCACAAATTCCCCGCAGACCAGCTTTCCCGCGAGTTCCTCGGGCGTCATGGTCTTCGCCTTCGTCAGGGGCACGGAGGCTTCCTTGAAGTATTTGTAGTTGTCGAAGGGCAGACGGCGGTCGTTTTTGCGTCCGAACTGGGTGTGGCAGTGCGTGATGACCTCGATGACCGAGAAGCCCTTTTTCCGGATGCCGTTCATGATGTAGGTCTCCGCCTGTTTGGGGTTGGCGATGGTGGTCCGCGCCACGTAGGACGCCCCCGCGCCCTCCGCCAGCCGGCAGAGGTCGAACGAGGGATCGATGACCCCGTAGGGCGCCGTCGAAGCCCAGGCCCCCGCGGGAGTCGTCGGGCTGGCCTGACCTCCGGTCATGCCGTAGATGTTGTTGTTCATGATGATCGCGGTAATGTCGATGTTGCGGCGGCAGGCATGGATAAAGTGGTTGCCGCCGATGGCGGAACAGTCTCCGTCGCCCATCACGTCCACGACCGTGAGCTCGGGCCTGTGCATCTTGATGCCGGTGGCGAAGGCCAGAGAACGCCCATGAGTGGAGTGCAGCGTGCAGGCGTCGATGTAGCCCGCCATGCGGCTGGAACAGCCGATGCCCGACGCGACCACCGTTTGCTTTTTGTCCTTGCCCAGAGCCACAAGCGCCCGTATGAGGGCGTGCATAATGATGCCATGCCCGCACCCCGGGCACCAGATATGCGGCATAAATCGCGTTCTGATCCAGCTTAAAACCTCTGTACCCGGCATCTTCAGGCCACCTCCTCGATAATTCGTCCGATCTCCGAGGGTTTGAAGAGCTCTCCGTTCACGAGGCTTATCCCACGGACCTCGCTTCTTCCCCTGATGACGCGCTCCACCTCGAGGACCATCTGTCCGCAGTTCAGCTCAGGCACGAGGATGATCTTTGCGCCCAGAGATTTTTGCGCCAGCTCCTCGCCGGGGAAGGGCCACAGGGAGACGGGGCGGAAAAAGCCCGCGGGAATCCCTCTCCGGCGCGCGTCGCGTACGGCGCGCATGGCCGACCTTCCAACGCTGCCGCAGGCCACGACGACGACGTTGGCGCCGTCCATGTATTCCGTTTCGTACTCGACGATCTCGGAGCGGAAGCGGTCGACCTTACTCATCAGGCGCAGCATCTTCTTTTCGATCTCCGGCGGATTGTTGGTCGGAAAACCCCAGTCGCTGGTGGTCAGGCCCGTCACGTGCCACGAGTAACCATCTCCGAAGGACGCCATGGCGGGGACCTCCGTCAGAGGGTCCGGCGCGTAGGGCGTGAATTTTTCGGGCGGGACGGACGGGCGAACGCGATTTACGATCTTCAGGTTGTTCGGGTTCCGTTTCGTCACCTTTTCCCGCATGTGTCCCACGACCTCGTCGGAGAGGATCAGCACGGGCTGGCGAAAACGCTCAGCCATGTTGAACGCCCTGATGGCCAGATCATAGCACTCCTGCACGGAAGACGGCGAGTAACAGATCGTCCCGTGGTCGCCGTGCGTTCCCCACCGCGCCTGCATGATGTCCTGCTGGGCCGTTTTTGTGGGAAGTCCCGTGGAGGGCCCGCCGCGCATGACGTCCACCACAACGATGGGAATCTCCGCGATATAAGCCAGCCCAAGGTTTTCCTGCTTCAGCGAAAATCCGGGCCCCGACGTCGCGGTAAGCGCCTTCGCCCCCGCGATGGACGCCCCGATGATCGAGGCGATGCCCCCGATCTCGTCCTCCATCTGGATAAACTTTCCCCCGATTTTAGGCAGTTCCTCCGCCATAACCTCAGCGATTTCGGAGGAAGGCGTTATGGGGTACCCCCCAAAAAAATTGCATCCCGCCGCAAGCGCCCCATACGCCAGCGCGGTATTTCCCTGCCAGAAGGCCACATCCGATTTTTCGCTTTTTTCGCTACCGGGCATTTTCCTCACCCTCCCTGATTGTTATCGCGAAGTCAGGACAGATGTTCTCGCACTGTCTGCATCCGATGCAGTCATTCTCGCGCGCCGGCGTTGACTTCATGCGATCGCTCAGCTCCAGAACGGATTTTGGACAGACCCCGATACATAAAGAACACCCCTTGCACCACGCATTGTTAATTCCAATCTTAAATTTTTTTGCCAACGGCAGCCCCTCCCCATGGGTTTGTTCCACCCAACCGAATCACCGGTTCCTGAATTTGAAGCGTTTCAACGATATAACGCAGACGATATAACATATAACGGAACATGCTGCAAAGCGACACAGAAAAAACCCTGAAAAGGCCTCTGCATTAAAGGCCGATTCAGAGTCCCGTAAGCGTTCGCTGTTGGCTCGGACAAGCGGCACAGGGCGCGACGCAGGCGTTACAGCGCCTGTTTGGAGGGGAAATAAGCCTCCAGTTTTCCGACATCCTGAAGCGACCGCTGAACGTAAAGGGAGGGGTCCTCGCTCAGGTCGACGACTTTGACGCCCTCGACCTTCCGTCCCATGGAGTCGATCTGCAGCAAAACCTGAGGACGCATGAGGTCCTTGCCTTTGGCGCCGATCACCGCGCCCAGGCTGCCGTCGGAAAGCTCCACCGCCGTTCCCGGCGGATAAAGCCCTATCGACATCAGGAGGACCCGGACGACCTCGGGGGCAAAATGCGTTCCCGTGTTGTCGATCATCATGGAGACCGCGACCCGGCTGTCGATGGGCTCCTTGTAAACCCGCTTCGCGGTCAGGGCGTCGAAAACGTCCGCCACGGCCGCAATTTTTGCCTCTTTTCGAATCTGTTCCTTCGTGAAGCGGTCGGGATACCCCTCGCCGTTGCAGCGTTCGTGGTGCCCCCGGACCACCGAGAGAACCCGAACGTCGGTTATGCCGTTCGCGATGGCCAGCTCTTCTCCGTACTCCGAGTGCTTTTTGATGATCTCGAATTCCTCTTTCGTGAGGGGGCCCGGCTTATTTAAAATGGCCCTTGGAACGTGCGCCTTGCCCAAATCGTGCAAAATGCCTCCCACGGACAGGCTCTCGGCGATATCCGGCTGGTCGGGGTAAAGGCGGCTCGCCAGAAAACCTCCAAGAAGCGCGACGTTCAGAGAGTGTACGTAAGTGTACTCGTCCCAGCTTCGCACCCGGCCGAGACAAAGCATTACCTGCGGCGCCTGAGCGACCTCTCTTGCCAGGGTGCGCCCCTGGTTCGCGAGGTTTGCGTAATCCTCAGGATCGATGATCCCCTCGACGATGCGGCCGTAAACGTTGCTCACCTGCTCCACCGTATTTCTGGCCAGCTCCGGGTCCACACGCATGAGGTTCGCCTCGGCGGTTTTCAGAATTCCCTCCATCTCCTGGATGTTGATGCTGTTCCGGAAAATGATGGGAATGGAGAAGATGCCCCAGCGACGCAGATTCTTTTCCACGTCCTCGACAGAGGAAACCAGCGCGGCGAGCTCCGTGCCTCTGGGCAGCAAAACAACGCCGCTCGAGGCGACGACGTCCTCCGCCACATAAGCCGGGGTGGATAGATATTCGCGCAGTTCCCCAAGAGAAATACGACGCTTTGTGACTCGTTCGGCAAAATTCATTTCAGGAGGCATACCGGCACTCCTTTACACGAATGTTTGCTGCTCCACAGACTTCCAATCCATATCTCCTCTCAATTCGCAGCCCATCTTCCGTTCAGAACCTGCAAGCCCGCAAGCTCCCCGATTTTCGTACAAACCCGAATTCGACGGCACCCTGAACCCGAACGGTTGGTTACATGCCGTCCTCACTTTCGCGAATATGACACTGCAGTTTCCAGGTAAGTATTATAACCTGGAGAAGGTCCAAGCGGAGAAAATCCATTGACACAAAATACAATCGATACAAAATAAAATGACATTCGTCCTTTTCGAAAAAACGTAACCGTTCAGGATCAGGGGGGCAGGGGGACGTGTCCCCACGCCCCCTCAGTCCCTCCGGACCTGAACGTTTACCCGTTCAGCGAGCTCTCAATTCGCGGAGCCCGGCGCCTTCACCCGTCCGGCTTTTTTGAGGACATCGGTCGCGTATCCCAGCATCAGCTTCAGGTTGGCCGCCAGGAAGCTCCAGTCCTCTTCCGTGAAATTCTCGGATCCCCTGACGAAGTTGCGCAGGTATCCGCTGACTTGAGGGTCGCTCTTCACCATGCTTCGGAGGAAGGCCTTCGCGTCGTTGTCCAGGTCGTCGGCGGAGTCCTCGGGCAGGATTGGCAGCCCCAACAGCTTGCGGACGTCGCAACTGAGGGCATCCGCCAGGGAGATCAGCATCTCCCCGGTAGGCCCCCTGGGGTTGGCCTCGATTCGGCTGATGTTCGCCTGAGTCAGCTTCAACTTTTCCGCCAGTTCCTCCTGATTAAGCCCAAGTTCCCGCCGTCTGGCTCTGATATTAGCACCTATAAACTGAGACATTCAATCACTTCCTTTAATTTTGTACAACACTTTCAATATGATTGTATGATGTTTTTGTATGAGGACAAGGATTTTATTACTTACTTTTAAGGAAATATATAACATTATTTTGCAATTTGTCATTCGGCTCCCGGAATCGAAATTCACAAAACCGGAATTTGCCTGAGGTTGGACATCCCTGCCCTCCCAGGTCTGAAAATCGAAGGGAAGGGCGCCTCAATCTTTTTCTATATTTTTACTGCCCTATCGATCAGTAGTAAAAAGTAGTATATACTACTTAGTTCCTTGGGGTATGTACTGCTCTATGAGATAGAAAACGGCGACGTTTATGTGCTTGCCGTGCGTCACCGGAAAGAAGCAGGCTATTGAGCGAGGATGCGAAGCACCGGGTGAGCTCCGCCCCCTGAACCTGAAGGGAAAGCACCGGGGGTTTCAGGGGGGCCAGCGAGGATGCGTAAGCACCGAGCGAGCTCCGCCCCCCTGATCTTCAATTCCGAAGGGAAGTGTCAATTGGGTGATTGTTCTTGAGAATGTGTGTAAGGAATTTAATGGAGGGGGAGATTCGAGCGGAGGTGTTTCCGGGGGACGAGGCCTGATGGGTTCGGGCTCCGGCGAAAAATTTCACGCGCTGAAGGGAGTCAGCATCGAGATCCCGGACGGGTGTATTTTTGGCGTCATCGGGCGCAGCGGCGCGGGGAAGAGCACGCTGGTCCGCACCATCAACCTTCTGGAGCGGCCCACCAGCGGGCGGGTGCTCATCGACGGCGTGGACATGACGACGCTGCCGGCGGCGGAGCTGCGCGAGGCGCGCAAGGGGATCGGGATGATCTTCCAGTCCTTCAACCTGCTTTCGAGCCGCACCGTGGCGGGCAACGTCGCCTTCCCGCTCCAGCTTGCGGGCTGGAGTCGTTCCGCGGTTGGGGATCGGGTACGTGAGCTGCTGGAGCTGGTGGAGCTGACGGAAAAGAGGAACGATTATCCCGCGCAGCTTTCGGGTGGGCAGAAACAGCGCGTCGGCATTGCCCGCGCCATTGCCGCCGGGCCGAAGATCCTGCTGTGCGACGAGGCGACCTCGGCTCTCGATCCTCAGACGACCCGCTCGATTTTGGAGCTTTTGCAGGAGATCAACCTCAAATTTGGTCTGACCATTGTGCTGATCACCCATGAAATGTCCGTCATCAGAGAAATCTGCAGGGAGGTTGTCGTGCTGGACGGGGGGTGTGTCGTGGAAAGGGGAACGGCCTTCGAGGTCTTTACGCGTCCCGGCGCCCCGGTTACCCGGGAGCTGGTCTCCGGTTTCATGGCAAAGGATCTGCCGCCTCAGTTCGCGGATATGCAGTTTTTCCCGAAGCCTGCCTCGGAGGATATCGCCGCCGGGTTGAACATTGTCCTGCGTATTTCCTTTTTGGGCGACACGGCCGCGAGTCCCGTCATCTCGGGGATGATCCGCAAGTGCGGCGTCGACGCCAACATCCTTTACGGAACGATCGACCACATTCAGGGCGTTCCTTACGGGATGCTGGTGGTGGAGCTTTCCGGCGAATCGAGCGAGCGCAGCGCCGCTTTGAACTATCTGCGGAACTTCAATCTGGAGCTGGAGGTGATCGGCTATGTCCGGCGCAATGCAAGCGTTGCTGTTTGAGGCCTTCTGCGACACCGTCTTCATGATCGTGGTGGCGGGGTTTCTGGCGGTGCTGTTCGGCGTTCCTCTGGGCGTTGTTCTGACCCTCACCGCGCGGGGGGGATTGAAACAGAACCTGTATTTCAACCGTTTTTTGGGTGTGATCGTCAACGCGACCCGATCGACGCCCTTCATTATTCTGATGGTGGCGATCATCCCTCTGACGCGCTTTCTCGTCGGGACCTCGATCGGGACGACGGCGGCGATCGTGCCGCTGTTTCTGGCGGCGCTGCCCTTTATGGGGCGCGTCGTCGAGGGGGCTCTGCGGGAGGTTGACGGCGGCGTCATCGAGGCCTCGCAGTCCATGGGGGCGACGCCGTTTCAAATCGTGTTTCGGGTGTTGTTGCCCGAGGCGCTGCCGGGGCTTGTGGGTGGAGCGACGCTGATGCTCATCAGCCTGGTGGGGTATTCCGCGATGGCGGGGGCGCTGGGCGGAGGCGGTCTGGGCGACGTGGCGATACGGTACGGGCATCAGAGGTTCCGTCCCGACGTGATGGCGGCGACGGTCGTGATCCTGATCGTCCTGGTGCAGGGCGTGCAGAGCGCGGGCGACCTCGTCGTCCGCCTGATCCGAAAGCGGCGTGGAATAAAATAAAAAAATAAACGGGGTTCTCAGGGGTCCTCGACCCCTGAGTGGGGTTCGGGGCGAAGCCCTGAGAGTATTTCTAAGGAGGGATTTTGCATGAAAAAATTTTTTATCCTGTTTGTTTTAGCCGTTACGCTGATCGGCGTTACGGAAGCGGAGGCCGCGAAGATCAGGCTGGGCGTCACCTCGGGCCCCCACGAGGAGATCGCGGAGGTGGTCCGGAAGATCGCGGGGGAGAGGGGTCTGGAGATCGAGATCGTCACGTTCACGGACTTTGTGCTGCCCAACGCCGCGCTGGCGGACAAAGAGATCGACGTCAACGCCTTTCAGCATCTGCCCTACCTGCAGAACGCGGTAAAGGACAGGGGCTATAAGATCGTCCCTGTCGCCAACACGGTGCTGCTGCCCATGGCGGCGTACTCCCGACGGATCGAAAGCCTGAGCGGGCTGAAGGACGGCGCGACCGTGACGATCCCCAACGACCCCAGCAACGGGGGCAGGGCTCTTTTGCTGGCGGCCGCTCAGGGGCTGATCGAGCTGGACCCTGCGTCCGGCATTCTGCCCTCCGTGACCGACATCACGAAGAACGACCGTAAGCTCAAATTCATCGAGCTGGACGCGGCTCAGATTCCGCGAGCGCTGGAGGACACGGACGTCGCTGTGATCAACACCAACTACGCCATCGAGGCGGGATTGGCGCCCACGCGCGACTCGCTCTTCATCGAGTCGAAGGACTCGCCTTACGTGTGCATCATAGCGGTGCGCGAGGAGGACAGGGACCGGCCCGAGTTCAAGACCCTGATTGAATCCTACCACAACGACGAGGTTCGGAAGTTCGTCGACGAACGTTTTAAAGGATCGCTCGTCGCCGGCTGGTAAAAGACGAACGGGAGGTCGTCCATCCCACATTTGTCAGCAAAAAATAGAAACCTTGCAATCACTGATTTTAGTTAACTTAAAGCGATAAACTCGATTTAGTGATTGCAAGCCTTTAAGCGCTACCTGACGAATGTGGGATTAAAAACCTCGAGGCGACATAGACCGAAGGATTGAATCAGCGTTGCCCTAACATAGCCTTCGAATCTCGTCCTCGGAAAGCTTGGAGATATGCGCGACCGTCGCAATATCCATCCCTCCCTGCAACATTTTTTGAAGCATTTCCATAGTAGAGGGCTCGCTGGATGAAATCCTCACTGCTGCGTTTCTGAAACTCGAGATTGATCGTTCGCCCGGAAATCGTGCGCCCGAGATAGTCCAGTCTGACTCCCTTGCCGGCCGGTCTGTCCGGCGACAACTCCCTGTCCATCGGCCTGATGTCCGCCAGTGGCTCGTATCCCATAAGAATCAGTATCGTGTTGATCAGATCCAGCAGGAGCCACTTGCG
>JAISSA010000189.1 GCA_031273365.1 Synergistaceae bacterium | reverse complement strand
CTCGGTCGCGTCCTTGCAGCGGCGCAGGGAGGGAATGAGGGTCGAGGCGTCCTTCCACTCCACCCGGACTTTTTTCAGGCTTGTCTCGAAGACGCCGCAAAAGACCTTTTCGGCCTCGTACCCCACCGTCTTATAGCCGTTTTCGGCGACAGTTTTGGCGACGTACTCCGATATCGGAAGCCCCGACTGGACGACGAGGGCGAAGGGCGACTGCAGCGCCGCCTGAGTCTGATATCTTCCGTCGGTGATCAGAAGCTCGCGCGCCGCGTCGATGACCAGCGCGGCGCTGCTGCCCCGGAAGCCCGAAATGTAGTGGCAGCTCTCGGAGTTCAGTCGCTCGAAAACCATCACCGCCAGAGCGTCCAGTCCGTTTTGACGCATGAGGGCCCTCAGCCTGCCCACCCTCCCCCGAACGACGTCAAATTCCATGTCCATCACCCTTTCATTCGATATCGGCGCTTCGCCACGCGTATTCTATCAGATAAGTGTTCAAACTCAGGGGGGCGGAGCTCGTTCGCCCCTGGGGCTCAGAGTCTGCCCCTTCCTCAGTTTTCTGAATGGGAAGGGTACTGGCCCCCCTGAAACCCCTGATATTTCCCTTTGCGGCGGCCTTTGCACGGAGGGCGTAAAAGGCTATAATCCTCTTCATCAGAAGCTAAAGCCTTCAGACTTGCTGAGAAATCAGTTATTTTAACTTCAGGCTTTTTATTGAATTCAGGAGGAAGAGCGATGGGCTATGATTTTCAGGCGATCGAGACGAAGTGGCAAAAGGAATGGGCAGAGCGCAGATGTTTCGAGGTCGAGGCCGACCCGAACAAACCCAGGTTCTACTGCCTCGAAATGTTTCCCTACCCCAGCGGCGCGCTGCATATGGGACACGTGCGAAACTACTCGATGGGAGACATGCTCGCGCGCTTCCTTCGCAAGAGGGGGCTGAACGTTCTCTATCCCATGGGCTTCGACGCCTTTGGTATGCCGGCGGAGAACGCCGCTCTCAAATACAAAACCAAACCCCACGACTGGACGTGGCAGAACATCGAGTACATGACGAGCCAGCTCAAGCGCATGGGCTACAGCTACGACTGGAGAAGGCGCGTCGAGAGCTGCAACCCCGACTACTACCGCTGGAATCAGTGGATATTCCTTCAAATGTACAGGAAGGGACTGGTTTACCGTAAGACCGCGCCCGTCAACTGGTGCGAACCCTGCGGAACCGTGCTGGCCAACGAGCAGGTCGTGGACGGGGCCTGCTGGCGGTGCGGAACGCCCGTCGGCAGGAAGAACCTGGAGCAGTGGTTCATCCGCATCACGAACTACGCTCAGGAGCTGCTCGACAACATCGACACGTCCCTTTCCGGATGGCCCGATCGGGTCCGGACCATGCAGCGCAACTGGATCGGACGTTCGGAGGGCGCGCGGCTTTCCTTCAGGGTTCCGGAGCTCGACTACACCATCGAGGCCTTCACCACGCGCTTCGACACGGTGTACGGGATCACCTTCATCGCCCTCGCGCCGGAGCACGAACTGGTCAGGATCATGCTCGACAAAATGCCGGCGGAGAAGGCAAAAGAGATGGAGGCCTTCGTCGCGCGGTGCGCGGCGCAGAGCTCCATCGAGCGCTCGGCCGTCGGAGGGGAGAAGCTGGGCTTCGAAACGCCCTTCACGGGCCGTCATCCCGTCTCAGGCGAGCCCGTTCCGATATGGCTCGCCAACTACATCCTGATGGACTACGGCACGGGGGCAATTATGGGCGTTCCCGCGCACGACCAGCGCGACTTCGAATTCTGCCGCAAATACGGCATCGGGATCATCCCCGTCATTCAGCCGGAGGGCGAGCATCTGGACGGCGCCACGATGGAGGTCGCGTTCGAGGGGGACGGGCTGAGCTGCAACTCCGGACGATTCGACGGGCTGCCCACGCAGAGGGCGATACAGGAGATGATCGACTGGGGCGAAAGGGAGGGGCTCTGCCAGCGCGAGGTCAACTTCCGCCTGCGCGACTGGCTGATTTCGCGGCAACGTTACTGGGGCACGCCGATTCCGTTCGTCTACTGCCCGACGTGCGGCGTCGTCCCCGTTCCCGAGGATCAGCTCCCCGTCCTGCTGCCCGAGGACGTCGAGGTCAGAGAGGTGGGGCATTCTCCCCTGCTGGACATGCCCGAATGGCTGGCGACGACCTGCCCCTCCTGCGGCGGCCCGGCCCGGCGCGAGGCGGACACGATGGACACCTTCTTCTGTTCGTCCTGGTATTTCGACCGTTACTGCTCGCCCGGGCACGATAAGGGGGCGTTCGACACGAAGGACACGGATTACTGGATGCCCGTGGACCAGTACATCGGGGGCATCGAACACGCCTGCCTCCATCTGATCTACGCCCGGTTCTTCACGATGTTTCTGTCGGACCTGGGGATGCTGAAGGTGCGGGAGCCCTTCACGAACCTGCTGACCCAGGGCATGGTCATCAAGGACGGGGCCAAGATGTCGAAATCGCTCGGCAACGTCGTGGACCCGACGGAGATCGTCGAGAAATACGGGGCGGACACCGTGCGCCTCTTCATCCTGTTCGCCGCTCCGCCGCAGAACGATCTCGACTGGTCGGAGCAGGGCGTCGAGGGCGCTCACCGCTTTCTGGGCCGCGTCTGGCGCTGCGTCGAAGACAACCTGAACGATCTGAAACGCCACGGAACGGACCGCGTCCCGATGGCGGAGCTCAAGGATCCGGCTCTGCGCGACTTCAAGCGAAAAATTCACAGCACCATCGTCGGCGTCACTCACGACATCGACGAAGAAAAGCAGTTCAACACGGCCATCGCCAAGCTGATGGAGCTGACGAACGCGCTTTACGCCTTCAAGCCCTCCGACGAAACGGGATATCGGCTTCAGCGCGAGGCGGTGGACGTCCTGTTGAACTGTCTGTCGCCCTTCGGCCCCCATATTGCGGAGGAACTGTGGCAGATGCTGGGCAACCCCGGACTTGTCTCGACGGCCCCCTGGCCCGTTCCCGAGGAGGACGCTCTGGGCGCGGATTCCGTAACCGTCGTCGTGCAGATCAACGGCAAGGTGCGCGCGAAGCTGGAGCTGCCCGTGGGGCTCGATGAGGCGAAGCTGCGGGAGATCGCGCTCGCCGAAGCGACCGTCCGGGAAAGAATCGGAAGCGCGACGATTCTCAGGACTATCGTCGTTCCGGACAGGCTCGTCAACATCGTCGTCAAAGCCTGAATTGACGGAATCAGAAAATTAACGGGGTCAGGGGACTCGTCCCCTGCGGGGTGCGGGGCAGAGCCCCGTGGTTTCGCTTAATTGGTTTGGAAAGGAATACTCGATGCCTCATCTTATTGTCATCGAAGAGCACGAAAGTCAGCGCCGCAGGCTCGAGGAGCTGCTTTCGGCTCTTTCAAAAAAAGGATACGCCCTGATCGGGAAAACCGAGGCCGCGTCGATTGCGGGAGGATGGCCGGCGATTTTTGCCGCCTCCCGCAGCGGTGGTCTGTTTGACGCAAAGCGGACGGCGGTCGTGGAGTCGGCCGAGCAACTGGGGCCCTTTCCGGAGTCTCTGGCCGCCTTTCTGGAGCGGGAGGACGCCGACAGCGTCATCGTGGCGATTTTCGGCGGAGACAGCAAAAAGAGTTTCTCCAAAGAGGTTTTGGGACGAATCGCCTTTCTTCGTCCCGACGCGGCGGTTCCTCCGTGGAAGCGGAAGGACTGGCTTCTGTCTCTTGCGCGGGAGGGCGGAATAAAGCTCGAACCCGCCGCCGCCGCTCTGCTGGCGGAGTCGATCGAGTCGCAGGAAGAGCTTCGCTCCGAGCTGGACAAGCTGGCGCTTTTCGCGGCCGGCGCGCCCGTGGGGACGGAGATTGTGAAAAACCTTTCGTTTGACGAGGGCGGCAACGCCCTTCTGCGTTTTTTGGACAGCGTCTGCCAGGCGCGTCCCAAAGACGTTTTGAACGCCCTGAAGCACCTGCAGGCCGACCCCTCTCCCCTGCCTCTGCTGACCGCCCTTTACAACCGCCTGCGTCCCGCGCTTTATATCGCCTGTTTTTCTCAGCGCACAGGCGCGGGGTCGGTGGAGAACAGGGCGCTGGCGGCCATCGGCGCGACGCGGGAATACGCTCTGCGCATGGCGCGAAACGCCCTTTCCGTCTACGGGGGCCCCGCCGTGAAACGCTTCATGCTGAGCCTGATTCGCCTCTCGTACCTCGAAAAAACCTCCGCGGCCGAGGGGTGGATTGGCTTCGAAACCGCGCTCTGGAGCCTGATGGATGAGGCGGGCGGATCAGGAAAGGGCGAATCGAAAAAACGCTGACAGTACGTCGGCCATGAGGCGATGACCTTCCGGCGTGGGGTGCAGGCCGTCGATGTAAAGCGCGCGCTTCCGTTTCACGTCGGAGGCCGCCTCGAAGGCCGCTCGAAAGTCGACGATCGGAATATTGAAAACGCCGGCAAAGAGGCGCAGCCACTCCGCGTATTCGTCGCCGACTGTCTGAGCGTGGACGGCATCTGCCAGATTCGCCCAGTCGGGCCGAATGTTTTCGACGTCGAGAGGAGGAGGCGTCCCCAGGAGGGGTGCCGCGCCGAGCGCGACCACCTGATGCGACAGAGCCGACATGTTGGCTTTGGCCGACTCCGCTGCACCGCTTATGAAAATATCGTTGCTGCCCCCCATGATCAGCACCCTGTCGGGAGAATGCGCCGTCATCTCGTCCCGAAGGCGCGCCAGCATCCCTCCCGTCGTATCGCCGTTGATGCCGCAGTTGACGAATTCCATTCCTGTCCGTTCAGCGGCCAGGGAAATCCACGTATCCCGGCGGGAAACGCCGAAGCCGTAAGTCAGACTGTCTCCCAGGCAGACAATCCTTATCGGCGACTGAGCGGAACGCGCCGCCTGTCCATAGACATCGCTTTTATCGACGATCTTCAAAGCAACCTCTCCCCGTCCCGAAGCCCTGTCGGGTTTTCCCGGATCACCTGTTCCTGCCTGCCCTGCAATGCTTTGATCTGAGGGTTGCGCGGGAGCAGGGACAGGAATATAATAAGAGCCAGTGAGAAGGGACACTGGGCTCTGTGTTGATTTTGGTTCCAGCTCTCGCTGGCTA
>JAISSA010000188.1 GCA_031273365.1 Synergistaceae bacterium | reverse complement strand
GGCTCGGCGTCGTCGTCCAGCTCGATCTTCGCGTCGAGGGCCACGAATCCCTCCGGCGTCTCCGCCAGTGGATTGATCTCGGCCAGCACGGCGCCGGTCTCCCGATAAAGTCGAGCGAGTCGCGACAGCAGGTCCGCGAATTCCTTCGGCCGCGACGTCCCGACGAACTTCGCCGCCCGGGCGCGATGGCAGTCCAGCGGCCCGAGAAGGGAGTCGAACGGCAGCTTCAGAATCCGGTCGGGGCGCTCGTCCGCGACCTCCTCGATCTCCACGCCGCCCGCCGCGCTGGCGATGATAAGGGGCGTCCCGGCCTCGCCGTCGAAGGCGACGGAAAGGTAATACTCGTGCAAAACCTCGACGCGTTCTTCGGCCAGCACCGCGCTCACCGGCTCGCCCTTCAGCGTCGCGCCGAAGAGCTTCTCCAGCGCCGCGTCCTCCCCGGCCTGGCTGTCGCAGAAGACGATCGCGCCCGCTTTGCCGCGCCCGCCCGAAAGAACCTGGGCCTTCAGAACGTTGGGGCTGCCCCAAATCAAAACGTCATCTCTCCTGCAAAGCATTCCTTCGGGGATTTTGACGCCGAACCTGCGGAGAAGCTCCTTGCCCTGAAACTCGTAGAGCTTCATCGTCGTCCTCCATTCGCTCCGTTATTCGTTCCGGCATTCGTTCTACTATTCGTTTCACTGTCGCGCGACAGGTCGAAACCTGCCCGGATCGCTTTTTTGTTCAGGTCCAGAAATCTTTCCCTGACGTTCTCCGCGAGTGCCGCGTCGAGCTGCTCCAGGTTCAGCATTTCCGTGACGCCGGCGAAATACCCCAGCATCACCATGTTGGCGACCATTTTGTTCCCCAGCGCGATCGCGGTCTCCGTGGCCGGGACCTCGTGCCGCGCCGTCTCCGGGGGGACCCGGCCCAGGTCGCCGACGAGCCCGGAGTCCACAAAGAGCGTCCCGTCCCTGCGCAGCGAGCCGATATAGCTGTCGAGCGCGGTCTGGAACATGGACACGAGGATGTCGTTGAAGGCGCGGATTGGCGTGAGGATGGGTTTATCGGAGACCATCAGCTCGGACTGGCACTGGCCGCCTCGGGCCTCCGAACCGTAGGACTGCGTCTGGGCCGCGTAGAGCCCCCTCTGGATCACCAGCGCGTCTCCCAGCACCACCGCCGACAGGATGATGCCCTGACCGCCGAACCCGCTGAAACGAATGCTGGTGGTCCTCATGAGCGACACTCTCCCTTTCCGGCGGCGTTGTCTTCGGCAACATCGCTTTCATTAATAAAAGTGCTTTCATCAATAAAAGTACTGCCTCTGAAAACGGGACGCGATCTGTGGACGAACTCGCCCGTGACCAGTTTTCCCTCGAGCTCCTCCGGCGTCATGGAGTCCGCCCTGTTTTTGGGGACGCAGATTCCGTCGATCCAGTCGAGCAGTTTTTCCGGGGAGCCGCTCCCAAGGGCGTAGCGTCCAAAGTGCGTCGGGCACTGTGAAAGGACCTCGACGACGCCGAAGCCGCTGTGTTCCAGCCCCTTTTTGATCGCCTGATCCATCCGGGCGATATGGGGGGTCGCCGTTCGGGCGACGTAGGTCGCGCCCGCCGCGACGGCGAGGGCGCACAGGTCGAAGGGAGGCTCGCCGCTGCCGTAGGGCGTGGTCATCGTCACCGACCCGGCCGGCGTCATCGGGGCCACCTGACCGCCCGTCATCGCGAAGTTGAAGTTGTTCACGACGATCATCAGCACGTCCAGGTTCCTGCGCGCGGCGTGAATGAAGTGATTGCCGCCGATGGACACCGCGTCCCCGTCCCCGGCGAAGACGACGACCTTCGTTTCGGGGGAGTGCAGCCGAATCCCCGTCGCCCAGGCCAGCGTGCGCCCGTGGACGCCGTGCAGCGTGTCCATCTTTATGTAGACGGGAATTCTCGCGGTGCATCCGACGCCCGCGACGGCCGTCATCCTGTCGATATCGAGCCCGAGGGCGTCGACGCCCCGGAGAAAGGAGCTCAGCACCTGCCCGCACCCGCAGCCGGGGCAGAAAAAGTGCGGCATCCGGTCCTCCCTGACGTATTTGCGCAAAGGGTTGATTCTGAGGTCGGGCTGGGGATCGATCGCCATGTCAGCGCACCTCCTCGAGGGAACCAAGGGCCTCCAGAATTTCCTCCGGCGAGTGGATCATGCCCCTGTTTTTGGTCACGCGGGCCGTTCGGCAGCGTCCGTTGCAGGCCCGCTCGATCTCGCCCGCGTACTTTCCGACGTTCATCTCGACCGTCACGACGAGGTCCATGAGCCTTCCCAGCTCCGACACCGCCTCCTCCGGAAACGGCCAGGGCACGTCGAGCTTCATCACTCCGACCTTTTTGCCCCGCTCGCGCAGAACCTCCATCGCGTCAAGGCAGGGACGCGCCTCACTGCCCCAGGCGACCAGCGCGACCTTTGCGTCGTCCAGGCGATAACGCTGCACCGTGGAGATCTTTTCCCTGTGTTTTGCGACTTTTGCCGGGATGCGCGTGTAGAGGCGTTCGAACGCGTCGGGATCCCATTCGATGCTTCCCTTTTCATCGTGGGGATTGATGGAATATATCGTGTGATATCCGCGCCCCAGCCCGGCGAACTCCGGGACGCCCCACGGGTCCGCCTGGAACGGCAGATAGTCGTCGGGTGTTTTGGAGGTCCATTTTCGATTTACGACCGGAATTTCGTCCTCCCCGGGAATGACCAGCCGCTCCCGCATCAGCGCGATGGTCGTCTCGGACAGCACGATGACCGGCGTCCGGTACTCCTCCGCGAGGTTGAAGGCCCTCACCGTGAAGTCGAAAAGCTCCTGAACGGACGACGGCGCGAGAACGATCATCTCGTGGTCTCCGGCGGGGCCCCAGCGCACCTGCATGATGTCGGCCTGGGTCGCGAAGTTTTCGCCCCGGCAGCGCTGCACGTCCACGATCACCATGGGGGCCTCGACCGCCACGCCGTACTCGAGCCCCTCCTGAAAATAGTCGTAACCGGCGCTGGCCGTCGCGGTCATCGCCTTTGCCCCCGCCAGAGAGGCCCCGGCCACGGCGTTGATCGAACAAAGCTCGTCTTCTCCCTGCAAAAAAATTCCGCCGACGCCCGGCAGGCGTTTGGACATCCCCTCGGAGATCTCGTTGGCCGGGGTGATGGGGTATCCCGCGAAAAAATCGCATCCCGCCGCCAGCGCGCCCTCGACCACCGCGTAATTGCCCTGCATGAAGTGAACCCCCGTCAGGACCCGTTTTTCTTTTTTGACGTTTTTGGCATTTTTAGCATTTTTAGCATACTCCCGCTCCATTGTCACACTCCCCGTCCCCGTAACTGAAAATACGTCTCATGAAGAAGCTCGGGCATATAATTGCCGCATTATTGTATCATATATATTATGCAAAACGTCAACGACATACAATAACATAAAATTTCCTGAAAAGCGTAACAGGCGGGCATGTATAACGGGGTCAGGGGATGCGTCCCCTGCGGGGTATGGGGCGGAGCCCCGTGGTTTTGGCTTCGATTTTGGCTTAGGGCCTATCCGCAGGACAAACGCATCGTCAACCTGTCCGGCGTCGGGCCCCTGTCAGCTTATCTGCGCTAAAATGGCCGGGTCTTTTATCGCGCCGTCCTCCGCCAGCAGGATGATCTTCGACATGATTTCCGCCGTCCGGGGGTCGTCGTCGGCAAAGGGCAGGAACACCCGTCCCCGGTGCTGGCCTGGCACGGCCAGGATATTGAGCGCCCCCCGGCCTGTTTTAGCCGCCTGCGCGCTGCCGAGGTGCACGGTGTACTCGCCGAGGCTGCCCTCGATCTTCGCAAAACGATTTTCAACACGGACATTCCTGATGTGAAGGAGGCTGAGCAGTTCGCGGACGATGGCGGCGCGCATTTCCACCGTGGAATGGCTGGCCTCGGGATCGACGCCGCCCGCGTGAGCAACGCTGACCGCCAGGTCGATGTCGCGCATCGTTTCGGAAAAAATCACCGGAGCGATCGTTTCCAGAGGAACGCGCTTATGGGTTCTGCGGTTGAAGAACTCCACGGTTTCCAGCGTGGCCGCTTCGATGTCTGCGGGAGAAAACCAGTCCGCCGCGGCGTAGAGTTTGACGTAGATGTTTGCCTTGTGATACACCCGCTGAAGCCCTTCTTCGTAATCCACCGTCCAGCCTCTGCTTTTGAGCAGGGCTGCGGTCCTCTTCGGCTGCACTTGATGGCCCGCGTAACGGCGCGAAACGGTTTTCTCACGTTTTTCATCGTCGTTGACAAGATAAAGTTCACGGAAAATCTGTTTGAAGGGCTGGACGAGTTTGTTTTCAAAGGCGCAGTGCTGGCAGGCTATCCAAGTGCCCAACGTGTACAGGTCGAAAGGATGAGCGACGCGGACGGAGCTCGTGTCTCCCCAATCCTGCAATTCGTGGAAAAAACCGGACTTTACCGCTTTTCCTTCGGCGTCGGCCTTTACGAAAACGAGTTTTTGTAAAATAGGAGACACCACCGGATGATCCATGAGGTCTTTCAATTCGCCAAGGCTGAATACGTCGCGGTTTATCATCATTTTTTCAAGATTTTCCCGTGCCCGCCTGTACTGCTGTTTGAGAGAGGCGGCAGCCTCTTTGCACTCCGCGACGTAAGCGTCTTTTTTCAGGGCGGCGGGCACGGAAGAAAGCGTTTTGCCGCCTTTTTCGCACATCAGAGCGGCATTTTCTCCGCTCGCCAGTACCCTCACCGTATAATCGCCGATGGTTTTCGGTTCAAAATATTTTTGGAGGCTTTCGGCTTCCAGAGCCTCCATACGCCAGGCGAATCGAAGGGCGTCGGTAAAACCGGCGTTGCGGGCAAGATTGTCTATGGCGATGACGCAGGTCTTTCCTTCGCTTTCCCGTCTCTGTGCGCCGAAGGTCTTGCTTTCTTTGAGAAAGGCTTGAATGAATTTATACCGTTCAAGAGCGTCCGCCGTTTTCGTTTCTTCCGTCCCGGCGTCAAGGGGGATGAGCGAGTAACTCAAGAGCTTGTCTTTGTTGCGTTTGTCGTGAATTTCTTTCGCCAGTTCTTTCGCGTCGAGCCTCCCCAGGGCAGCGTCGGCGAAAAGCTGCGCCCGCCGGTGGTTGGCCCCTTCAGTGAGGTATTTGGCGCAGTCGTACACCAAATCGAAACGCTCCGCGCCGAGGGTGTTCCAGGCTTCCCAAAACCAGGCGAGATCAAAAGCGCCGTCGTTGAATTCTTCGGGGGTGATGGGGGAATAGCGCGCCACTTCGGTTTCTTTTTCGGCGGAAAACGTCTGGTTGACGTGGGCGTGAAAGTACCACGCCGCGCTCTTGAACCCCGGCCAGCCGAGGTAGTCCTCCAAAATATCGAGCCACGAAGGCGAATACATGGCGGCTTCGATGACGCGCTTGTCGGAAATTTTGCCGCAGAGGCTCACGCGCAGGGTTTCGGCGGAGTCGCCTTCTTTGGGATGGCAGGTTCGCAGCAGATGTGAGAGCACGTCTTTTTTCGTCAGGGCCGTATCG
>JAISSA010000175.1 GCA_031273365.1 Synergistaceae bacterium | reverse complement strand
AAAGGGGACTGATGGAAAGCAGGAAACGATGTCGGGTTTATGATTTTGGCGATCACAGCCTCCCTGAAAGTTTGGCGGGTTCCGTGTGAAGCGTGATCAGCGCGCCGCTGCCCAGGGGGGTTTGCAGTTTTTTTTCGAGCGCGGTCGCGATATCGTGGGCTTTGTCGAGGCTCATGCCCCCGTCGAGCACGATGTGCGCCTCGAGCGCCACGTAAAATCCGATTCTGCGGGTTCTTATCTTGTGAATATCGCAGATTTCCGGAAAATCGAGCGCCGTCGCGCGAATCAGCTCCACCTGCGACGGCGCGAGGGAGGTGTCCAGAACCTCTCTGATGCTGTTCCAGAAAATCGCCACCGCGGCATAGAGGATAAAGAAGCTGACGACGACGGCCGCCACAGGATCCAGAACCGTCCAGCCCTCCCCGCCCAGCACGCTTCCCCCGATTCCCAGCAGCGCGCCGAGGGAGGAAAACGCGTCCGAACGATGATGCCACGCGTTGGCGATGAGCGAGGAACTGTTCAGCCTCTGCCCCTCCGCCCGGGTGTACCTGTAGAGGACCTCCTTGGAAAAAATCGAAAACAGCGCCGCCCAGAGCGCGATTTTCCCCGGCGCGGGAAGCGGCTCTCCCCGAACGACCTGAAAAATGCTGCCGAAGCCGTCGAAAAAGACCCCCAGACCCACCGTCAGCAGGACAAGACCGCAAAAAGCCGCCGCAAGGGTCTCGACCCTGCCGTGTCCGTAGGCGTGTTCCTCGTCCGCCGGCTTGCTCGTGTAGCGCAGCCCCAGCATGACGGCAAAATCCGTCAGCAGGTCCGACAGGGAATGCGTGGCGTCCGCGATCATGGCCCCGCTGTTCCCCAGCACGCCGGCCGCGTACTTTCCAATCACCAGCAACACGTTGACCCCCAACCCGACCACCACCACGGCAACCGCCCGCCGGCACCTCCGGTCGAGCGCCATATTCGCTTCGAACGTCATAAAATTCCCTCTTGTCATAAAGTGATCGTGAGCGTCGAGGCTCGGGGAAGCAGGGGTATCCCCTCGCTCGCCCGGCCTTACGGTCCTATTATCTCGAATTTTCTTAAAAAACGAAACCGCCGGCGTGCATTTTTCCAAAACCTCCCGTGAAAAAAACGACAGACCGCTGGCAATTTACCCGCTCCTTAGTATAATTGACTCAGTATAACCCGAGCAGGAAGTCGGCTTTCAGGATCGAGATCGACAGACAGAAGAAGCGTCCGAAAGGAATACGGGAAGGAATACGGAAGGAAGAGTGCGAACATGATGATTCCGCGAAGAACGATGGGGCGAGGCCCGGGATGGCAGGGCCTCTGCCCTTCTGAGCCTGAACGCTTACGAAAAGTCCTGAACGACGGAGACTGAGGGCCAAGATGACACAAAATCCGGCGCCATGCAAGATTGAGGACGGGCCTTTTATTTTCGTCAGTTACGCCCACAACGACGAATTTTTCGTCACCCCGGTGATAGAGGCGATCGTCTCCAACGGGTATAAAGTCTGGTACGACAAGGAGATCAACGTCAGTTCCATCTGGTCGGACGAGATCGCCAACGCCATCACGGCGTGCAACCTCTTCATCGTTTTCATCACGAAGGCATCCATGGCGTCGCAGTACGTCCGGTCGGAGGTCGAATTCGCCCTCGACAAAAAGGTGAGGCTGATTCCCGTTTACCTGGAGGGCATGGACGTCCTGCCTCCCGGATTGGCCCTGATCCTGCACTCGACCCAGGGCATCGAGGGAAACAACCCCCAGCTTATCGCCTTTCAGATATGTAAATGGCTCGCGCGGAACTGGGGGGATGGCAAAAAAGGCGGGGCGGCCTCCTCTTTCGTCCAGAATTTACGCGAAAAGAACAACGGAGGAAAAGGCTTCTGGAACTCCGGCCGTCAGAAAAAACCTGAAGAACCCGTATACTCGACCACCAACCTGAGGGAGAGGGTGATTCACCAGACTCCCGTCAAACCCGGTAGCGGGGTCCCCACGGCCTCTTTTTTTCTCCTGAAATGGCTGTTGAGGCTGGTCCTTTTTGCCGGCATCACGGAGCTCGTACAGTTATATCAGCTCTCGGGCCTTCAGGGCTCTTTCATCATCACGGCGCCGCTTTGGGGGCTTTCAGCGATGGTCCTCTACTGGTATTTCGACCGACGCTTCAGCGGGCCCTACGCCCTTTTCAACCTTTTGCCCGCTTCCCGCGTATTTCAAACGTTAATTTACTGGGGGTTCCTGCTGGGGCTCCTGTTGATGATCCTGAACCTCAACAATTTCAAGATTTGGGCGCTCTGGGCTTCGCAGCTTCTGGTAAAATTTCGCCTTCCTTACGCGCTGGATCCGAGGGCCATACAGGCGCTGGATTTGCCCCTCGTTCCGGACTGGCTGAAATCCGCGGCTTTTTATGCCATGGCGGCCAGCGGCGGGGTTTTAGTCCTTGACATGGTGGGCTCGTTTTTAAGAAGAAAATTCCTGTGAGGGTAGCCATTTCGACTTCATACGTCCGATTCTGCCCCGACAGTCGCTGAGGGCAGCGCCGGGAGGCGGACGGGCGCGGGGACACGTTCCCCTGCCCCGCTGGGCTTGAACGTTTACGAAATTTCCTGTGAGGTATATCATGAGACTGAGCGACCTTTTGCTTTACGACTCCATCGCGATCCAGTGCCACAACAATCCCGACGCCGACACTCTGGCGGCGGGCTATGGGCTTTACCGTTACTTTCAGACCAGCCACAAAAAAAACATCAAATTCTTCTACGGTGGCCCGGCTATGGTGACGAAGCCGAACCTGACGGGCATGATCGAGGCGCTGAACATTCCCGTTCAATACGAGCCCGACATGAAAGAGTGGCCCGGCCTGCTGGTCACGGCGGACTGTCAGTACGGATCGGGGAACGTTATGTGCGTTAAGGCTCCGCACGTTGCCGTCATCGACCATCATATACAGGAAGGCAACCTGCCGCCGCTCTGCGACCTGCGTCCCGCGCTCGGAAGCTGTGCGACGCAGGTCTGGCTCCTGCTGCGGGAAGAACTGTTCCCCATAGACGCCGCTCTGGCGACGGCCCTGTATTATGGACTTTTTTGCGACACCAACAATTTCGCGGAGGTGTGCCACCCCCTCGACTACGACATGCGGGACATGCTCCGCGTCGACGAGCATATTTTAAAAAGGCTCAAACACTCCAACCTTTCTCTGAGCGACCTCGATATCGTCTCCAGCGTATTGAGGAAGAATCATTACGACCCGTACAGCCGCTTCATGATCATTGGCGCTCCGCCCTGCGACCCGAACCTTCTGGGGTTCGTCAGCGACCTCGCGATGCAGGTGGACGTGGTCGACTTCGCCGTCGCCTACTCAGTGGCGCGGGAAAGGATCAAATTTTCGGTGCGTACGGCCGTCCGTGAAATAAAAGCGTCGGATCTGACGGCGTGGCTGGTGAAGGACGTGGGATGGGGGGGAGGACACCGGGAAAAAGCGGGCGGCGTCATCTCCACCATAAAATATGCCGCCCGTTTCGGGAAACGAAGACCCACTGATTTTTTCGACAAACGCATTAAAGACTACCTCAACAGCTACGAGATTATCGACTGCGCGGATTTGTCGACGCCGCTCGGTCAGAGGCTGGACATGAACGCGATGAAAAAGTATCGTAAATTGCCGGTACGGCTGGGTTTCGTCCACTGTCGGGACCTGTTCGAAAAACGAACCAAACTCCAGATTCGTATGCTGGAGGGCGACGTGGACATCATGGCGGACGAAGACACGGTGCTGATGATCGGCATCAGGGGCGAGGTTTACCCGATGAAGCGCGCGAAGTTCAACGAAGGGTACGCCACGACCGACGAGAGTTTCTCGCCGAACCTCTCCTATCCGCCGACGATACTGGACCACGACGCGGGCACGCGCATCCCCCTGCTGGAGTACGCGAAGGTCTGCGTCGGCGGCGGAGATCAGGTTTCGGCCATGCGGCTCAAAAACGGCACCAAGCTTTTCACGCGATGGGACCCGGAGAATTATCTGCTGGGGAACCCGAACGACTGGCTCATTAAACGTTCCTTCGACGATCTGTACCTCGTCACGGCCGACGTGTTCAGGGAGCTCTACATCCGGGATTTTACCGGCGAGGACATCGCGGCCGGCTATGACTGCCGGCGCGCCATAAAGAAGGACATTCCGGTGCCCGTGACCTTCGCGTTCGAGGATGGGGTGCTCCAGACGCGGGAAGGGCTGATCGCCTACCGCAAGGGCGACGCGCTGCTGAGAGGCAGCGAAAACGAATCCTGGCCCGTGTCGTTCGAGCATTTCAGCGAGACCTATACCCCCATGCCGGACACCACGCCCGGAAGCAACGGAAAATACAGCAAAAGAGCCTTCCCCACCTTCGCCCTGCAGGTCGACGAGCCGTTCATGGTCGAGCTCTCCAGCAACAAGGGCATGTTGCAGGGGGAAGCGAACGACTGGCTTCTGCAATACGAGCCGAACAATTACGGCATCGTAGCCCACGAAATTTTCGAGACGACCTACAGGGTCGTCAATTAGGCTCGATTTAGAGTATGGCAGCAGGAAATACGTAATTGCCTCTGGAAACTTTAAATTTTCTATCTTTGACTTTTGGTTCGAAAAGACCGGCATCTCCCGCGACAGTAAGCGGGCAGGATCGGAGGAGCAAAGCCAGACGCGGTTTTTCTGTCGCTCTTTTTTCTGTCGTTTTTATTGTACATCTTTTCGCGCCGACGGCGGTTATGTCCCGCGCCCTGGCCTCGGACTGGCGGATGATCGTCTGGGGAGGCGAAGAACAACTGAAGGAACTGGAACAAATGTGCCTCGAATACGGCATTCTTTCGGAGGATGTCCTTTGGGCCAACGGCTACGCCGAGACGCCGCCCTCCAAAGGCGAGGTACTGCTTGTGCCGACGTCCAAAAACGCGGTCGTCCCCACCTGGATGGAGGTACAGAACCGAAAAAACGGCGATGAGCCTCTGGTTACCGTAAAACTGCACGGCGTACCTCTTTCTATGCGTGAAACTGTGCGTGAAAACACGGACCGTACGGGGCCTGGGCAAAGACCCGCATCCATCCCGACGGTTCCGGAGTCGAACGGGGCGACAAAAAACATGCGTCTGGCGCTCTCCGGGGACGAGGCGATCGTGCTCCCGGGGGAGGGGACCCTCGATCACATCATCCCGCCCGACATCGTCCTGACGCCTCCGAAACGACCGCCCTCCGCGCCGGGCTTCGTCGCTTCCGGAAAACTGATGTGGCCGGTGACCGGCAGGGTTTCCTCCGGATTCGGCAGACGCGGGAAACGCCGTTTCCACGCGGGGCTGGACATACCCATGCCGGAGGGGACGCCCATTCGCGCCGCCATGGACGGAGTGGTTCTCGAGACGATCACGATAAAAACGCCCAAATACCGTGGGTACGGCAACGCCGTGCTGCTGGGCCACGGCAACGGGCTCGTCACGCTGTACGCCCACTGTCTGAGCGTCAGCGTGAAACGGGGGCAGACGGTCAAACAGGGCGACGTCGTGGGGCTCGTCGGAAATACCGGGCGCTCGACAACCCATCACGTCCACTTCGAGGTGAGGTCAAACGGCCGCCCCATAAACCCCCTCCCCCTGATGACTCCGCGGTAGCGGACTCCAAGGCCCCGGGGAAACGGCTTTCGCCCCGGTCGAGCGCCTGTAACAGGGCAGCAAAAAGGGCCGTCACGAGAGGGAGTTCTCCCACAACAGCCCGCAGATTCCAGCTTACGGTTTCAACCTGATTCAGGCGACTTGCGGTTTAATCAGGCAAATGAATGGAATAAAATGAATGGGGATGATTAACCGGGGTAACTGTCGTTTCTGTCGTTTCTTTTGCTCCGGGAATATCGCTCTCTGCCGCCCTGTCGATCTTCCGGAGATCTGGCCCTGATGTAGCGCACCGACTCCTCTTCCGTGTCCGGGTAAAGTCCCCACCGCGCCAGCCCGGCTTTTCCCTGCTCCAGCCGCTCCAGCGCCAGGGGCAGCAGCTCCACCATCACGTGGTCGTCCTTCAGACGGATGGCCCCCACCTCGCCGCGCTCCACTTTCAGAGCGGAGCAAAGCGCGTTCAGAATGCGTCCCACGTCTCTGCCGGCCCCGCCCTGCTGACTGCTGCGCAGGCGCGTCATCGTTCCTCTGGGGCGGGAGGAGGTTCCGGAAAAACGCCTCTCGGCGCTCACGGGCGTCTCAGCCCTGCCGCCGCGGTCGGAACGGGTGCGCTGCCGACGCTCCCTTTCACGCTCCAGATCCGCGTTCAGGCTGTATCCCTTCGGCGTCTGCGAGCTCAGAGCCGACAGAAGTTTCGCCACAAGGACCTTCGCGTCAGCCCGCTCCAGCAGATCGGTGGCCCATTCGAGGCAGACCATCCGGTTCTTTTCGTCCATCTGCGTCGTCAGAAGTTTTTCCTCGGCAAACTCACGCTGCGCCACCCGAATCTGATCGAGGGTCGGCACGTCCTGCCAGTCCACCTTCACCTGAGTCGCGCGCAGCATCATCCTGAAGCGTCCGACCTCGAGCGGGGAGAGAAGGATCAGGTCCGTACCCTCATGCCCCGCCCTGCCGGTGCGTCCGCTGCGATGAACGAACGTTTCCCGGTCGTCGGGCAGTCCCAGCTGAATGACGTGGGAGACTCCCTCGACGTCAAGCCCGCGGGCCGCGACGTTCGTCGCGACGAGGCAGGGCATCGAACCCGATTTGAAGGAAGCCAGAACCGCGTTACGCTCGCGCTGCGTCATGTCGCCATGCAGCGCCGCGGCGCTGAAGCCCTCGTCCTGAAGGCGCTGTGCGATTTCGATGGATTCGAGGCGGGTGTGACAGAACATCAGGCTGCGCACGGGACGCTCCCAGAGCAGCACGTTCACGAGCCCCTCGAAACGACGCCGCGCCGGGACCATATACACCCGGTGCAGGATGTCCTCGTGCTGTTCTCCGTCCTGAACCAGCGAGATGGTCACCGGATTTTTGAGATATCGCTTCGAAAGCTCCCGCACCTCCGTGGGCATGGTCGCGGAGAAAAGCCAGGTCCGGCGCTCCGCCGGCATGGCGTTCAGAATACCCTCCAGTTCCTCGCGGAACCCCATATCCAGCATCTGGTCGCCCTCGTCGAGGACAACGCAACTGATATGCTCCGCCTTCAGGCTGCCGCGCTCGATGTGGTCCAGAGTCCTGCCCGGCGTGCCGACGACGATGGCCGCGCCGTCGCGCAGGGCCCGCAGCTGCGGAGACATCTCCAGCCCGCCGACCAGCGAGGTCACCGACAGGTCCATAAAGCGCACCAGCCATTCCGCCTCACGCGCGCTCTGCTGCGCCAGCTCGCGGGTGGGAGACAGAATCAGGATGCGGGGAACGCGCTCCCCCCTCCCCAGGTTCTGCAAAAGCGGCAGCAAAAAAGCCAGGGTTTTCCCCGACCCCGTCTTCGCGCGCACGATAAGGTCCGTCGCGAGCCGCCCCGCCTCCAGCACCTTTCGCTGCACGGGCGTCGGCGTGGTGAAGCCCTTCCGCTCGATCGCCCTGAGCAGTTCCTCTCTTATGCCGTACACCCCGAAAGTATCCGCGGGCGCGGCGTTCATGATTTCTTTTTCCCTGATTTCTCCGCTGGTCTCTTCTTCAATCTTTGCGTCCATGATCTTTGCTTCCATAATCTCTGCTTCCATAATGCCAATACCGGCAACTTCGATTCCGGGTGTTACGACTTCGGGTGTTTCCCTCTTCATATTTCAGCGTTTTCCTCCAAAAGTTATTTTGCCCACATAAAAGGGGTGACCAAACGGCCACCCCTTTTGATGGATTCACCTGCAGGTAATTACATTATGCACAAACTACCGTAACTGTCAATATGAGATTTTCATCCCATCCACTCTTCATCCCCATCCCAACTCCACAGCCCTGGGGCGGAGAACCCCTGTAAATCACCCGCGCAAAGCCGGCCTTCCGAGGCAAAACGCGCTATAATAGCTTCATTGAGAGATGAGCACCCCTGACTGAAACAGGGTTAGACAGAGAAAGTCATTTTTTCTATAATCTTTACGCGCAGGATGCCCCGGCATTGTACGCCCTGTTTGCCCGCAGCCTGCTCTCTATACTGCTTTTCTCTCCCGGTTTTCGCGGTATGAATTTCACCTCATCTTTTTATTGACACGTATTGACACGTATTAATATTTTAGAGAGGAGACTCCCTAATCCGGGGCTACAAAATAAACAGGAGGCGCATCATGGGACAATACCCTGATTTTTATTCATACCCTGCAATCTTCTCCACTGACGGTGATGGCTGGGAGGTTTCGTTCCCCGATCTCGACAACTGTTACACGGCTGCCGATACCCTTGAGGAAGCCATCGTAGAGGCGCGGTATGTTCTCGAAGACATCATGTATCTTCGAGAGAAGGAAAAAGACGAAATTCCTGCCTCTGCGAAGCTTGAGGATGTCAGGTCCAAGCCTGGGGGAAATTGTCCAGCTTGTCGTCGCCGTTATGCCGGAAGCCCGGCGGGAACACAGTCAGAAAGCGGTGAAGAAAACGCTGACAGTCCCGGCATGGATGGAGGACGAACTTAAGAAACATTCCGATGTCAATGTGTCGCTCCTGCTGCAAAACGCCATTAAGCAGGAGTTGCACCTGACCCGCCGATAGCGATGATGTCCCCCCGTACACTGAGTACAGGGGGATTTTTGTTTTTGTCTTCGTCTTCAGGGCAATGCCCGGAACGAGCCCCTCAGCGCTGCGGGGGCTGGGGTTCGTTCCAGAAGGGATAATAGATGCGGAGGTGCGTGAGGGCACGGAGGCCGTCGTCCACCTTGCCCGCGACCGGCGGCAGCCTGCGCCAGCCTCCGCCGTCAAAGCGCCCCAGGACAAGCGGCTTTCTACCGATACAAAATAACTAATATTAACTCGTAAAAATTCTATAAAAGCTATTCTTTCCTGCTTCAACCTGCCTGCCCCTTATCGTTTTGCAGACGATATGAGGTCTTATATGACAGTCCACAGGCAACATGGGAGTATCGGATCCCCTTGGCTGTTCTACACAGCCTTTTCAAGATTCATTGCGGCATTTTCATCTCTGTCCGGTTCAGTCCCACATACAGGGCATTTATATACTCGTTCAGATAAAAGAAGTGTCTCTCTTTTGTT
>JAISSA010000136.1 GCA_031273365.1 Synergistaceae bacterium | reverse complement strand
TCGAGGTAAACCAGTTTGCCGCCTTTGGCCTCCAGAATGGCGGCGGGCTTGTTCAGAGGATTGTGGGTCTCTTTGTCCACCGTCCATTTGAAGTGGGTCACCTGAAAGTCCTTCGTGTTTTCCAGAGCGTCCCGGATCGCGGGCCCCTCGGCCTTTCCCGCCGTCTCGACGGCGTGAAGAATCATCTGAAGGATGTCGTAGCCAAAGGTCATGTTCAGGATCTCCGTGGGCTTTCTGCCGTATTCCTGCTCGTACTTCCTGATCAGTCCCGCGAGCTGCGGGTCATCGTCGCTCGTCGGATAGACCCAGAAGGTCCCCTCCATCGCGTCTCCCGCGATCTCGAAGATATTGGGGCTGAAACCGTCGCCGCCCATGAAGAAGGGCTTCCAGTCCAGCTCTGCGGCCTGTTTGATCACGAGGCCCATCTCCTTGTAGAGCATCGTCAGAGCCACCGCGTCCGCCCCCCAGGCCTTCGCCTCCGTCAGCTGAGCGCGAAAATCGACGTCGCCGCCCCTGTAGGCCCAGAATTTATTTTCCACCTTCAGCTCGTCCGCGCGGGCCCTCACGAACTCCGTCAGACCCTCGGAGTAGGCGTCTCCGATGTCCCCGATGATCGCCAGCTTCTTCGCGCCGCACCTTTTGACCAGGTAGTCGGCGATGATCATCCCCTGATAGGGGTCGGTGTAGGTGATGCGGAACATGTAGGGGCGAACCTTGCCCGTTCCCGGGTCCACCGTCACGGCCGGGTTCGTCGCGGAGCTGGAGACGACGGGGACCTTTTCCCTGTCGGCAATGGGCGCCACGGCAAGCTGAATGCCGCTGTAGTTGCTGCCCCCGATGGCGACGACCTTATCGTCGAAGATCAGCCGGCGGATGGCGGTCACCGCGTCCTCGGGCTTGCCCTTGATGTCGTAGCAGACCAGCTCCACCGGACGGCCCAGCAGGCCGCCCTTCGCGTTGACCTCCTTAATCGCCATCACGGCGGCGTCGCGTTCGTGCTGACCCCACGTCGCGCCCTCGCCCGTCAGCGTGGCGAGATACCCGATTTTGATCGGTTCGGCGGCCGCGGCAAAAGTCGCAACCAGAAGAACGGCCAGAAACACGACCATCAACACTGCTGCAATCTTTTTCACTTTTTTCATTTTTTTCATCCCGCTCATTTTACAATCCCCTCTCTCGAATAACAAACGGAGCAGATTATATTTTAGTATCTTTAACAAGTCAAGGATGAAATAATTTTTACACAATATGAAAATTAACGGGGTCAGGGGACCGGGGAAAATCCTCTGCGGGGTTTTTGTCGGGGGGCCGAGCCCCGCGGTTTGGGCTTAACCTGTTGATATTTGGGAGAAAGGGCTCTCAAACGGGCTTTTTTGCCTTCCTTCCGCCTTTGAGCCGCACCGCCAGGCTACGAAATTCCTCCATTTCTTCGAGCGTGGCCTCAGCGCGCTTCATGCGGCCGTCGAGGAAACTCATCCGCTCCATCGCCCGCTTTCGATTCAGGGCGTTGCGGACCGCCCCCCAGGGGTCGGCGTCGCGGCCATACTCCAGCTCCTCGCAGAACGCGTCTCCCCGGGCGATGAACGCCAGCGGGAAGGTCTCGCCCGTGGAGTGCCACCGCGTCTCAAGGGACTCCGGCGATTCCGTCATGATCGCCAGCACGATCTCCTTGACCCGCGTGTCCGCGATCAGGGGCAGAATTTCCTCGGGACGGCAGGCGCAGCGGATCGCCTCTTTCCGCCAGAGCAGAGCGCAGAGCGCCGCCTCCAGCGGATCGTCCTTCACCCCCGCTTTTCGCTCGGGCGGGGAATCACTCCCCCTCCCCGGTTCGCCGTTCGAGCCGGAATTCCTGCCCCGGCGGTACCGTTCCAGCTCGCGCCAGAACTGGTCGGGATAGAAGCCCAGAACTCTCGCCAGCTGAGGGACATAGGGGGAGATCATGGTGGGCTGAAGCTGCGAGAGGCCGCTCCACAGCGATTCGACCCCGCCGCGCCGGGTCGCGGGATCGTCGATCTGTGCCCTCACGGCGTACAGATGCTGTAAAATCAGAGGCCGCGCCTCTTTGAGGGCCTCGTCGAAAAGCTCCCTGCCCCCCTCGGCGTTCAGCAGCTCGTCGGGGTCCTTGCCGACGGGCAGGGAGATCACGTAAACGTCGAGTCCGGAGTTCTGAAGCGTGTACATCCCCCGAAGCGTCGCCTCCTGCCCCGCCAGGTCGCTGTCGTAGCAGATATAGCAGCGATCGGTGAAGCGCTTCAGCAGCTTTGCCTGTTCTTCGGTCAGAGCCGTCCCAAGGGAGGCCACGGTCTCGGTGCAGCCGTGGATGTGAAGGCGCAGGGCATCCATGTACCCCTCGACCAGAATCGCGCGTCCCTTCTCCCGGATCGCGCTTCGGGCCGTGTGCAGCAGGTAGAGGTTGCGGCGCTTGCTGTAGAGCGCGCCCTCGGGGCTGTTGACGTACTTCGCTCCCTCTCCGTCCACGATGCGCCCGCCGAACGCGACGAGGTGCCCCACGACGTCGCGGATCGGAAAGATCAGACGCCCCCGGAAACGGTCGTAAAGGCCATTTCGACCCTCCAGCACCAGCCCCGCGTCGATGGCGTCCTGCGCCGAAACCTGTTCGTTTTTCAGAACGCGCCATATCGTGTCCCATGAATTGCCGCTCCAGCCCAGCTCGAAGCGGGACGCCACCTCGGGAGCGATGTTGCGCCGCGCGAGGTACGCGCGGGCCACCTCGCCCTCAGAGGCGGAGAGCAGCGCACGAAAGGACTTTCCCGCAAGTTCCAGAACCCTGTGGAGGTCGCCGGAAACGTGGCCCCGCTTCCCCTCGAAATGCGTCGCTTCAATGCCCGCACGCGCGGCCAGCAGTTCGAGCGCCTGGGGAAAGGACAGCCCCTCCATCTCCATGACGAACGTAAAAATGTCCCCTCCTCGACCGCAGCCAAAGCAGTGGTAGTTTTGACGCTCCTGCGAAACGTAAAAGGAGGGAGTTCTCTCGTCGTGAAAGGGACACAGGCCCCTGTAGCCGCGCCCGGCCCGATGCAGACGCACCCGGTCCCCCACGACGTCCAGAATGTCGAGACAGTCCTTTATCCTTTTCACGTCGTCGTTCTGCTGCACGCCCGCGTCACCTCCGTCACCTCGAATGGCCGCTGCCTCAAACAACAGTGACGGAAAAGGATCAGGCCCTTTCCCGTCACCATTACACGCGTTGAGGTGTTTTGATATTTACGAGAACAGAGGGGCAAGCACCAGCGCCACGACCGTCATCAGCTTGATCAGGATGTTCAGGCTGGGGCCCGCCGTGTCCTTGAAGGGATCCCCGACCGTGTCTCCCACGACCGCCGCGGAGTGGTTGGGCGTACCCTTGCCGCCGTAGTTCCCCTCCTCGATGTACTTCTTGGCGTTGTCCCACGCGCCGCCGGAGTTCGCCATGAAAAGCGCCAGCATGACGCCCGAGACGATGGCCCCTCCGAGAAGGCCTCCCAGAGCCCCTTTACCAAGGAAGAAGCCGACGAGCAGGGGCGCGCAAATCGCCAGCACGCCGGGGACGATCATCTCCCGAAGCGCCGCCGTCGCGGAGATGCTCACGCACTTCTCGTACTCCGGCTTGCCCGTGCCCTCCATGATGCCCGCGATCTCCCGGAACTGACGCCGCACCTCGTCGATCATGGCCTGGGCCGCGCGTCCCACGGCCTCGATCGTCAGGGAGCAGAACAGGAAGGGAAGCATCCCGCCCAAAAGGAGCCCCACGACGACCTTGGGCTGCATGATATCGATGGCCGCGAGGTTCGCGGCGTGCGCGTAGGCGACGAAAAGCGCCAGCGCCGTCAGCGCGGCGGAGCCGATCGCCAGCCCCTTGCCCATCGCGGCGGTGGTGTTGCCGATGGAGTCCAGTTTGTCGGTAATTTTGCGCACGTCGGAGGGCAAATCGCTCATCTGCGCGATGCCGCCCGCGTTGTCCGAGATGGGGCCGTAAGCGTCGACGGCAAGCGCGATTCCCGTAATGGAAAGCATTCCGACGGCCGCGCAGGCCACGCCGAAGACGCCGGCAAGCCAGTAGCTGAGCAGCGTCGAAAGGCAGATCAGCACTACCGGGATCGCCGTCGACTTCATGCCCAGCGAAAAGCCGGACAAAATGACGGTGGCCGTTCCCGTTTCCGAGGCCCGCGCCAGATCCCTGACGGGCTTATAGGCGCTCGACGTGCAGTACTCCGTAGCGAACCCGATCAAAACGCCCGCCACAACACCCGAGGTCACGGACAGGAAAACGTGGAACCCCCTGGTCACGAAGAAAAGCATACTTAAAATGAAGGATCCGCCGATCATCTTGATCCCCGCGATGACGGCGCCGACGCGCAGGGCATAGGCGGCGTCCCCGCTCTGAATGCGCTCCAGAATTTTATTCATGTGAGGAATTTTTCCCGCGTATTCAAACATAATCTGAGACCACGGGTTTTTGGTCGCGACCACCAGGCAGCCCACGATCGACGAGATGATCCCCCAGCCCGCGAGGAACAGGGGAAAGGACGCGCCGAACATGCCGAGCGCCCCTCTGCTGTCGCCGTAAAGGCTCGTGAAGGCAACGCCTATGGCCATGGCCGCGATGATGGAGTTCACGTAGGACTCGAAGAGGTCCGCGCTCATCCCGGCGATGTCCCCCACGTTGTCCCCCACGTTGTCCGCAATAACCGCGGGATTGCGGGGATCGTCCTCGGGAATGCCCGCCTCGATCTTGCCCACCAGGTCCGCCCCGACGTCGGCCGCCTTGGTGTAAATTCCGCCGCCGACCCGCGCAAAGAGCGCGATGCTGCTGGCGCCCATGCCAAAGGCCGCCAGGGTCTCCACCGCCCCCCACAGGAAAAGCCACGTCAGGGAGACGCCGATCAGGCCGATGCCGACGACGAGCATCCCCACGATGCTGCCGCCGGAAAAGGCCATGTCCAGAGCGTCACCCGCGCTGCGCGTTGCGGCGAAGGTCGTGCGCCCGTTGGTCTGGGTCGCCACGTACATACCCAGCCAGCCGGTGCCCGCGCTGCACGCCGCCCCGACAACAAAGGCGAAAGCCGACCCAAAACCCAACGCTCCCCACAAAAGAATGGTCACTACTCCGACAAAGGCCGCCAGCCACGTATACTCCTGCATCAGAAAAGCCATGGCTCCCCTGTGAATGATCCCCGACAGCTCCACGATCCGCGGGTTTTCCACCTCAAAGGCCATCATTTTCTGATAAACGGACCACGCGTATGCGACAGCCACCGCACCCAGCGCAACGAACAGCACCACCAGCAAAAAAGTCACGTCCTGCAAACCTCCTCCATAAAATTTCACGAAAGCATACATCGAGATTATAACTTATTCCGTCAATCCCGACCCCTCCATCTTCCCTTCATTATACTCGTCATTATACTCGCTCGGGTTCATGACAGACAGGTCACGAAAAGCGGACCGCCATGGAGAACGGACGGAGAACGGACGCGTCAGGCAAATTCCTTCGACACGTAAGGCGACGTCATGAGTCCCAGCAGAGCGGAGTAGCCCGGGGCAAACCGCAGGGCGTCGCCCCACCGCGGAGGAACGCTCATTTCCTCGACGTCCAGGATCATGTGGTCGCTGGAGGCGCCCAGCACTTCCACGCCCGCGTCGAGGGGAACCAGCCCCTCCGGCGGCACGTCCTGCCGCCCCACGGCCACGATGGCCCGAAGGCGTCTTCCCCGATCCTCGAACGCATGAACGCCGCCGAAGGCGTCCGCGCCCCTTTGCCCCTCGGGAAGGGTGGGCCTGAGGCGAACCTCCACGACCTCCGCCTCCAGATGCGCCGTGTCCTGCCGCAGCCAGGGAACATCCCTCCGCCATGTGACGTCCCGGCCCAGCAGAATCGCCTCTCCGACGCGCAACTGGTTGACGCAGCCCGGCAGTTCGCCGCGCTCGATCAGCATCAGCGAGGACGTCGAGCCGCCGGAGCAAACGGGGAGGGCGTACCCCAAAGCGCCCTCCAGCGCCTCCCGGGCGACGCCCAGCCGCCGCAGCGCGCCCGCGCCCGGCAGGACGCCGCAAAAACAGCCGAAGTTGACGCCGACGCCCCGAAGTCTCAGACGGGAACAGGCCTTCAACTCCGCAATGAAGGCGTCCAGTTCTTCCTCCAGAATTCCCTCGCGGCGGTCGCCGAGGTCAAACATCAGCAGCACCTCATGCGTCGTCCTCATCGAACGGCACTCCCGTTCCAGCCCGGCCAGGCCCTCCGTCATGGACGCCAGCGAGCAGTCGGCGCAGCGCACGACGTCGCCCAACTCGCTCTTCATGGGGATGCGGAGCAGGGTGCGCGGCGTGTCGGGAAACTCCTTCCTCAGCAGCTCCAGGTTCCGGAGACGGCTGTCCGCAAAAGACAGGCATCCCCCTTCGATCATCGCCCGCGCCACGCGGGGTTCGGCCGACACGCCCTTCGGCACGGCGACCACGTCGACGTTCGCCGCCCGGCAGAACCCGACCACCCTCGCCGCGTTCTCGCGAACGCGATCGGGATACAAAACAATTTTGGGATATTGAGTCATTCCACGAACTCCTTTCGTAAACGTAAGCACTCAGGATCGGTGAGGCGGAGTTCGTTCCCGGAGCGAAACCGGGAGCCTGAACGGGTACGAACTGCGCTCCCCAAACTGTTGCAGAAGGCTTCACGCAGGCTATTGACAGACTTTACACAACGTTCTATTATACATCATACATCGTACCAATATTCATTGCGTAGCGCGATCCGTTTTCAAACTGCCGTTTTACACCGTCAATCGAGGAGGACATTTATTGATGAAGATTACCAGCGTGGAGATTTTCGATTGCGAAGTGAACCGTAAGGACCCGACGATGGCGGCCTTCAACCCGGTGCTGATCCGCGTCAGCACGGACGAGGGAATCAGCGGCGTCGGAGAGGTGGGGCTTGCCTATGGAAATGCGTCGAAGGCAGCCGTCGGCATCGTTCGCGACCTGGGCAGGCTCATTATCGGCAGGGACCCGATGAAGATCGAAGCCCTGTGGGAGTACCTCTTCCGCGGCACGTTCTGGGGAATGGGCGGGGGGCCCGTCATCTACGGCGGTATAAGCGCCATCGACATCGCCTGCTGGGACATTCGGGGCAAGGCTCTCAACGCCCCCATCTGCCAGCTTTTGGGCGGCAGGACGAAGGACAGGCTTCGCACGTACGCGAGTCAGCTTCAATTCGACTGGGATCCGCAGTACAGGCGTTTGACGGAGCCTCATCAGTACGCGGAGGCCACGCGCAAGGCACTGGCGGAGGGATACGACTGCATCAAGGTCGACCCCCTCATGATCGACCGCAACGGCAGGCGTCCCAACGAGTCCGAAGACTCGTGGAACTTCTACGGCATCCTGAAGGCCGATCAGGTTCGTATGGCGGTCGACAGAGTCCGCGCCATGAGAGAGGCGAGCGGCCCCGACGTGGACATCATCATCGAAATTCACTCCTATCTGGGCGTGAACTCCGCAAAACAGCTCGGCAGAGCCCTCGAAGAGTTCAACATTTTCTATTACGAAGAGCCCATCTACCCGATGAACGTGGAAAACATGAGAGAGGTGGCGGACAAGGTCAGGATTCCCGTGGCGTCCGGCGAGCGCATCTACACCCGGTGGGGGTATCGTCCGTTCCTGGAGAAGGGCGCTCTGAGCGTCATTCAGCCGGACTTATGTCTGGTGGGAGGCATCACCGAGGGCAGAAAAATCTGTGATTTCGCCAACGTTTACGACGCCACAGTGCAGGTTCACGTCTGTGGCGGCCCCGTATCGACCGCGGCGGCCCTGCAGATCGAGGCGACGATCCCCAACTTCATCATCCACGAACACCACACCTACGCCCTGAAGTCCGCCATTCGCGAGCTCTGCAAGTATGACTGGCAGCCCGAGAACGGCATGTACCGCGCACCCGACCTGCCGGGCCTGGGACAGGAACTGAACGACGAGGTCGTGAAGGAGTATCTGGCCTATACCATCGAGTAACGTCTGTACGTCATATTAAGGAATGAGGAGGAGTAATGATGAAAAAGCTGCATATTTTGACTCGTGTTCTTCTGTGCCTGCTGACGTTGTGCGTCGCCTGCGTCGGTTCCGCGGAGGCCGCCCCGACGACCATCCGCATCAATTCGATCTCCAACCCCCAGGCCTCCCCGGACATGCCATCCATCCACTGGTACCTGAAGTTCGCCGAGGCTATGAAGGCAAAGCTCGGGGACGAGGTGGACGTCAAAATTTACTGGGAGAACCAACTGGCCAGGACCTACTCCGACGGCCTCAATGGAACCCAGAATCAGACGTTGCAGATGTGCAACATCCCCGCGGCATCCATGGCGGAGTACACCAAAGCGCTGATCCCCCTCAACGGGCTTTATGTCGTTCCCTACCCCCAAAACCAGATCGTCCGCGACGCGTTCGCCGGGGCGCTGGGAGAGCGTATCCGCGAGCAGATCATACAGGACACGGGTCTCAGGGTGGCGTCTTTCTGGGATTACGGGTTCCGTTACATCCTGACGGCCAAAAAGCCCGTGACGAAGGTGGAGGACCTCACGGGAATGAAGTTCCGGTGTCAGCCGAACCCCGTGCAGCTGGCGGCCTTCAGGGCCTACGGCGCCAACCCCACGCCCATCACGTATGCGGAGCTTTTTACGTCGCTCCAGCAGGGAGTCATCGACGGGACCGAGAACCCCCTGGTCAACGTCTACCTCTCCCGCCTCTATGAGGTCACCAAATACTTTACTAAAACGGGGCACATCATCGAGTTCAACGTCTGCCTCGTGAACGAGGACTGGTACCGGAAGCTCCCCGAGAACGTGCGCAGGGCGTTCGACGAATCTGTGGCCGAGGCGGACGTCGTTTTCGTCGAACAGTTCGAGAAGGCGGAGGGCAGGTTTATGGCGATGGTCGAGGAGAAGATGGAGGTCTTCGAGGTAGCTCCGGAGGACGCCGCGAAGTTCTTCGAAATCGGGCAGGCCGCTTCCAAAACGGAAATCGTCAGGCAGGTGGGGGAGGAGTACTATACTTACTTCATGAACGAGCTGGACAAGGCCGGGAAGGCTCTGACAAAATAAAGGCGACGGCATGCCGTTATTTTCATCACCAGGGGAAAGGGGACCGGGAACGTTCGCCCCTTTCCCTTTTTTCAGTTTCTCGGGTTTCAATTTTTTCTCGAGTTTCAATTAAGGAGGCGTCGTTATGTTTTTATTGAAATGGCTCGATAAAAATCTGGAGAGGGTTATCACCTCCGTCGCCACGGTTGTTTTGCTGTCGGCCTCATTTCTGGGCGTGGTGACGCGGTATATTTTCAACATGTCTCTGACCTGGACGGAGGAAATTTCTCTGTTTGCCCTGATCTGGCTCGCTTATTTCGGGGCGGCCATTTCCGTGACGCGCAGACGCCACCTGCGCATTGAGCTGGTCCCCATGCTGCTGTTCGGCAGGCGGGGGCAGAAGCTGGTGAACATCGTGGTCAACCTGGCTTTTTTCGGGTTCGCGCTTTTCATCGTCAGGGGGACGCTCGACATGACGCTTCTGGCCTACAGGACGAACCAGGTGTTCGCGGCCACGGGGATACGTCGCTGGACGTCCATCGCCGCGGTTCCCTGCGCGTTTTTGGTGGTGGCCCTGCGAGTCTTCCAGGACACTTTGCGCCAGTTCTCCGAGTATAAAGAAATGGGCAAAGCGGATAAAGCAGACAAAAACGCGGGATCCTCCGTCGCTGAATGACCGACAGAGACAACAAGGGAGGCATACGAGAATGGAACCTCTGCTCCTGATGGGACTTTTTTTCGCTTTTCTGGCGTCCAGCCTGCATATCGCGGTGGCGATCGGCCTGGCCGTCATCACCTTCACCTTCTTCTACCCGATCGGAAACCTTTCGTTCATTGCGCTGAACATGTACACCGGGCTTTATTCCTTCCCGCTCCTGGCCATCCCCTTCTTCTGCCTCGTCGGGTCGATCATGGAGGGGGGAGGGCTCTCCAGCAGACTCGTCAACGTAGCGAGCAGGGCAGTGGGCAATAAGACCTCGGGGCTGGCGATCGTCACGATCCTGGCGTGCCTTTTCTTCGGCGCGATATCTGGCTCGGCCCCGGCCACGGTCGCCGCGATCGGCAGCATCATGTTCCCCGAGATGCAAAAGCACGGGTATCACAGGGAATTCGCAGCTGGGCTCATCGCGACGGCGGGCGGCCTGGGCATCATCATTCCCCCCAGCGTTCCCATGGTTGTGTATGGAGTGGGAACCCAAACCTCCATCGGCGACCTTTTCCTCTGCGGCATCATCCCCGGGGTCATCTGCGGGGCCTTCCTCATGGCTGTCTCGGTGATGATCGGGAAAAAACGCGGCTACGGCGGCAGCGGAGAAAAAATCTCCCGCAGAGAAACGTGGCGCGCGGTGTGGGACGCAAAATGGGCCCTGGCCCTGCCGGTTATCATCCTGGGCGGCATCTATAACGGGATCTTCACGCCCACGGAGGCTGGGGTTGTCGGGTGCATCTACGCCCTTTTCGTCGCCTGCTGCATCTACAGAGAGCTGACTTTCCGGAAGGTCGTGGATATCTTCGTCGACAACGCCTCGGTCGTGGGGATCATCTTTCTGACGTTCGGCGTGGCGAATTCGCTGTCCTTCCTGGTGTCGTACACGCAGTTGCCGGCGGCGCTGACGGCCCTTATGACCTCCATCTCCCAAAACAAATACGTCGTACTGGCGATCATCAATGTCTTCCTCCTGATCGTCGGTATGCTCATGGACACGATGTCCGCGAACCTGATCTTTTCCCCGCTGCTTCTGGCCATCGTCCTGCCGTTGGGGGTGGACCGGGTCCACTTCGGGATCATCGTGACGATCAACCTGGCGCTGGGGTTTGTTACCCCGCCCATGGCGACGAACCTCTACCTCACCTCCGCCCTGACAAAGGTGCCCGTCCCCGACGTGGTCCGGGAGTCCCTGCCGTTCATCGCGGCCATGATCGCAGCGCTGTTCCTTGTGACTTACATTCCCGACCTCAGCACAGGCATTTTGAAGTGGGTTCGATAGAGGAACAGGCGAGAGTTTTGGACTCCATCAGGAGAATCAACGTCGTGGATGCGGTGATGGAGCAAATCCTTGCCTGCGTCCGCGACGGGCAGTTCAGGGAAGGCGAACGAATTCCATCGGAACGGGAGCTGACGGAGAGTCTCAACGTCAGTCGCACCTCGCTCAGAGAGGCGATAAAAAGACTTCAAACGATGGGGATCGTCATCGTGAGACAGGGCGACGGGACGTATTTGGACCCCTCTGCGCGACGCAACGAAGCGATGTACCGCCAGAAGGTCAGGACGCTGCTCGATCTCGGCGAGGTCGGGATAAGGGACTTCGTGCAGAGCCGCATCATGCTCGAAAGCGCGGCGGTCGCTCTTGTTGTGGAACGTGCCGACGCGGAGGACATTGCCCGGCTCTCCGCGCTGAGTCGGGAGATGGCCGCCGATCTTTCGGACCGCCGACGCTTTGCGCAGAACGACCTGAAATTTCACCAGTCGCTGTGCGAATTCTCACGGAACCCTGTCTTGACGCGCTTTATGTTCTCTATCACGGATTTATTGACCGAACAGGTTCAAAGGTCCGTATTCAACCACGTCAATCTGGAGCAGGCAGGCAGGATTCATCGGGAAATCGCGGATGCTCTCACCGCCCGGGACGCCCAAAGAGCGACCCGGGCGGTGAAGGAACATCTGGAAAGGATCCCGGCGCTGCTCCTGAAGGTCCTCGAACAAAACAGTAATTACAAAGATTCATAAGTCAGGTGCGAAACACGAATAGCAAATCCAGCGGGCAAAGATTATCTCTCGTGTTCCGCCTCGGACATTGCCTCGACCAGCGTGCGGATGCCGCCCGCTCCGCCGGGGCCAAGGGCGCTTTCGCCGAGAACGGTCCAGCCGCGCCTGCCCTTCAGGGCGGACGCCAGCGCCTGAAAGACGCCCCGGACCTTCGTCTCGCGCCGCGTGACCGACACGCTGCGCAGCCCCGCGGCCCCGCCGCAGTTGCGGATCAGGGTCAGATCGACCAGCAGGCGCGTCGGCTCCGGCAGGGGGCCGAAACGGTCTTCCATCTCCTTTCGAAGCTCCATGACCTCGTCCGACGAGGCCGCCTTCAGCAGACGCCGGTAGAGCGTCACGCGCACGCCGT
>JAISSA010000128.1 GCA_031273365.1 Synergistaceae bacterium | reverse complement strand
TTGCCGAACGGACGTTTGGCGTGATGAGGGCCAAAGGAATCGAGTCTCTCATGATCTGGCCGGAACACTGCGTCGTCTCCACGTGGGGGCACCAGATCGCGGAACCTCTGCGGAACGCGGTGGCGGAGTGGCGGAAAAAAACGGGTCTTGCGGCGAGGTACGTTTTCAAGGGCGAGAACCCGTACACGGATCAGTTTTCGGTGTTCGAGGGGCTGGACGCCTCATACCCCGAGACGGCGTTCAACGAAAGCTTCGCCGCGCGGCTTGCGGCCTTCGATCAGGTGACGTTCGCGGGCGAGGCCCTCAGCCACTGCGTGCAGGAGTCCATTCTGTCGTACCTGCGCGGTCGCCGAAATCAACAACAAAACAATCAACAGCAAAGCAATCAACAGCAAAACGTGCGCCTTCTCGTCGACTGCACGTCGCCGGTGGGAGGCTTCGATCGGGACCGGTCGCTTCAGCTGCTGCGCGACGCCGGGGTGACGTTCGTCACCTGCGTCACAATCTGACAGGGCGACGCAACGACCGCTCTCCCTGCAATAAGGAGCCGGGCGCGACGCCGGTTAATTGAAAACGAGAGACGTAAGCGTCGCCGCCAGGCTTTCGAGGCCCCTTTCGTCCTCCTCGTCGAAGCGGGCGGGAACAGGGCTGTCGATGTCCAGCACGCCGAGCGTCTCTCCATTTTTTATCAGGGGGACGACGATCTCGGAGGAGGAGGCCAGGTCGCAGGCGATGTGGTTGGTGCAGGTATGCACGTCATCCACGCGCCGGGTTTTGCCCTCCTCCACGGCGGTTCCGCAGACGCCCTCGCCGGGGCGAATCTGCATGACGGCGGGCTTGCCCTGGAAGGGCCCCAGGGTCAGAAGGCCGTTTTTGACCAGATAGAAACCCACCCAGTTGATGTCCTCGAGGAACAGTTTGAGCAGGGCCGAGGCGTTCGCCAGACCGGCGACGGAGTCCCCGTTTCCCCGCAGCATCTGCGTCAGCGAGGCGTTTATGTGGTCATACATCTCTTTTTTGCTGGCGTATTGCCCGACGTCGATCTCCATTATCGTTCTTCTTTCTTAATTTTCAGAATTTTTCTCTGCAAGCTGCCCGGAGAGCTCAGGTTCCCGAGGATCTTCCTTAGAATCTTCCCGAGAATCTTCCTTTAATTTCGAACTCCCGTTTTTTTCGCCTTTACTCTCTGCACTTTTGTCTTCCGCGCTTTTATCTTCCGCGCTTTTGTCTTCTGCACTTTCGCCTTTTTTGTTGCTGTAACGCACCTGATAGTCGTCTTTGTGCTTCGAGCTGACCATCAGGATGCCGTTCATGCGGTCGGCGTCGTCGAAAGTCGCCCGGAAGACCGAGACGTGTGCGAGCGTGTCGTCGGCGTTGTAGATCGCGACCGACGAACTTCTCATGACGAAAAGCTCCTTCAGCACCTGACGGGCCAGAAACGAGTCCGGGAAAAGTTCCCGGATGGGTTTCAGCATAAATCTCGCCCTGTCTGATCCGTGGATGTCGATCATTACCCGATTGGCCCGCATAACCACAATTTGCTCCAGCATATTGTCGAGGCTCATGTCCACATCCTCGGCCCTCGGGCGTTCCAGAGGGCGGGTGGGGGTGAAAAACGCCACGCCGGTAAAGGGCTGATGGAACATAAAATCCGTTTCCACCCGGCTTCCCCCGATAATGGCCTCGTAACGCCGGGCGCCGGAAAGGTCGCGCTGGCTGCAATAGAGCGCGGCGATGCCTCCGTCGTCGTCGAAACGCACGACGCAGTGCATCTCGACCTGTACGATCTGTGCTCCACGCCCCGACAGGGCCGTTTCCGCCTTCATCTGTCCGACGACGGAAAGCATGTCCAGAAAGCGCAGGGCGTCTTCTTCTCTGTTGAAAATGGAGGAGAACGACGCGCCCGTCATCGAGCCGTTTTCCCCGTCATACAGCTCCACCGCCGCCCTGTTGGCGTATTTCACGCGCAGGACGCTGCCCGCGAGCTTCAGAAACGACATTCTGTCGTCCAGCTCCAGCGGCGGGATCAGGGGCATGGAGGGCTGAAATTCCATGTAGGGTTCGCAGGTCAGATCCATGCAATATTTCCACGATTCGAGATCGACAGGATCCATGCCTGCCGCTTCCCTGAAGACAAAGGTGACGTACGACTGATCCCCCGCTTCGAAGCGCGAAGCCGTCACCGCAACATTTTTGAGGGTCTGGTCGGGGGCTACGTATTCCAGTCGGATGGCCTCTCCGTCGCTCTGGCCGCGCTGGGCCTTTACGTAAAGACGGATCAGGCTGCGTTTGGCCTGTCGTGAAAAAAGAGGGAGATCGATCAGACGGACGCTGAGAAGACCCTCCTGGTCAAAACCCGTCTGCCTGAGAAAAATATCGTTGGCTCCGATAATTTTCCCCCGATCCCGACTGAGAACCAGAACGGCGTGGGGCAGAGTATTGATGATGGGCAGTAAATCCAGGCAGGCTGCCATAACAAACTCCTCCTAATCAGACATGTCGCTTACCGATCCGCCCTTTTCCCTTTGGCGGCGGGCGCCAGGTTTCTTACACCAGTTTATCATCGATATCCTATTTTAAATCGCGCTCCTGTAAAACGCAAACTCCCCTGTCGGGAATTTCGCTTTGGCGCATGTCGGCCGCATCGACGCCCTTACATGTCCCGGGGCCTATTGACGAAGTGGCCTTTTCCCCATAATCTTACAGGAATATCGTATTGAGAGGGATGTTGCTTTATGTACAGGTTACGGAAAATATTTTCGTTTGTCGTCGTGATTTTCGCCGCGGTCGTCAGTGTGGATATTTCGCCGGAGGCGAAGGAGATGCTGCTGTCGCGGGGCGGGGGCAAAAAGGACGTATGGATCGCCAACGTCTTTTACTCCTGCCGGCAGGGCAACGCCTTCGCCATGGTCAGGAGCGGCCTGCCCGAAGAAGGTGGAGAATACGACGTCGTCGACGTGGGGGAGCTGCTCGTTCACGTCCCGAAGAATATGACCTTCGAAAACGATGTTCCGAAGATCGTCGTTTTCCCCCGCAGAACCGGAAATCGCGACACCGGGGTCTCCAACGTCGTCGACTGACCGGCCTGCCGACCCAAATCCGCAGGTTGGAGGCAGAGAGTCCCTGTTCACACCAGCACAGGGCTTGTCTGCCTTGCAATTTCTGCCCGCCGGGTGCGTTTCCCTTTGACGCGCAGGCAGTTGATGCGTTTATCCTGCGGATTTGGAAAAGACCGCCCTCACCACTCCCGGGGTTTGAAGCCTTCGGGCGTGTCAATCTTCACGGTGTCGCCGCTTTGCTCTATTATATAGAACCCGCTTTTGACGGCGTAGCGTTTCACCTG
>JAISSA010000101.1 GCA_031273365.1 Synergistaceae bacterium | reverse complement strand
CGGGCGGGCGAGGCGGCTTCACCGTGACCATCGTCACCGTCCTGCCGGCACGCCCGGCCGTCTGCCGGTGCAGCGTCACCTGCGCGAACGACGCGACGACGGCCTCGGGCATCACGATGGAGGTTTTGACGGTGGTCGCGCTCTCCGCTGGGGCCCCTGGTTCCTCCCCCGTCGGCGTCTTCTTCCCCACAGTTTCCCTTCCTGTAATCTGTCCGATAGAAACGGAAAAATCTTCCGATATGTTCCTGTTCTGCCTGTTTGCCTTCATGTCGCGATGCCGACGGCCGTTGTTTCCAGCATGGACCATGCCTCCTCACTGCAGCTGAGGAGGAGTATAGCGCTCTTTTCCCAGGAAGAGAAGGCAAAAATAATGGAGGCGCTCTGGACGGTGCCGAGGCCCGGATGCTTACGAGTTTTTCATGGATGGGTAAAACGGATCGTTACCAGCAGCCCCCCCGCCGGAGCGTTCGAGGCGGCGATCGTTCCGCCGTGATTTTCGATGATGCGTTTCGTTATCGCCAGCCCAAGGCCCACTCCTCCACGGGATCGCTCTCTTGCTTCGTCGGTGCGGTAATACGGCAGAAAAATTTTCTCCAGATCCTTCTCCGGCACGCCCTGCCCGTGGTCTCTGACGGTTACCGCGACGCACGCTCCGTCCTGACGCGCGTTGATTTCAACACCGGTTCCCGGAGCCGTGCAGCGGATCGCGTTATGGATCACGTTCCCCAGCGCGCGATCCAAAAGCGTCGCGTCCCCCACAACGGAGACCTTCTGAAGGTTTGCGACGATGATTTTTTCCTTCTTTTCAGTTCCTTTCTTTTCTTCCCTCACGCCGTTCTCGAACTCGACGTCCCCGATGATGGAGTTTATGACCTCGTCCAGCTTCACAGTTTCGGATCGGGCCAGATGCGCCTCGTCCGTGCGGGTCAGGGTCAGAAGCTCCTCCACCATGTCGTCGATGCGGCTTATTTCCAGCTCTATGCGGTCGAGGTACTTCCGGGGGTCCGCGCAGGATTTGTCCCGCAAAAGCGCGGAAGCGACCTCCATACGCTGCAAAGGAGATCGGATTTCATGAGAGATATCGCTCAGGAGCCTTTTTTGAGACGACACGAGGGTCTCCACCCGTTCGGCCATGTTGTTGAAGCGCCTGCCGAGGTCGGCGATCTCGTCGCTGCGCCCCGTCACGCCCGGACCCGCCCGCGCGGACAAATCGCCGTTCGCCAGCTTCAGCGTGATGCGCCGCAGCTCCGACAACGGGGTCATGAAATTTCTCACGAGCATGAAGCTGAGGGCGACGCAAAGAACGGCCACCAGCAGGAGCACCTCGATGTTTCGTCTCCTGGGCCCCGAGCGCGCTCCGTCTTCTTCCTCGCGAAACGGGTACAGGCCCGCGATGACCTTTGTCCGGCCGGAGCGCGAAGCGGACGAAACGACGATCGGTCCGGGTTTGGGCGGAAACGGGTTTGTGTCCGCCGCGTCCGGCTCGTGCAAAACGAACCACTCCGCATCGGGCAGGCAAAAATCTTCCCCGTCCCGCCGGACACGGATCGCCAGCCCGCTCGCGTCATGCTCGGACTCCAGCCACGACGCCAGAAGCTCGCGCGGCATGAGGTCGGCCTGTTCCGCGAGCTTCGAGGCGCTCCACTCCAGATGCCGCAGGATCCCTTTCGGCATGTCCCTGTCCTGATCGCGGATCATGCGCGACAGGGTAAACAGTATGACGGGCAAAAAGAGAACCAGCAACAGGGTGAGGTATATTTTCCAGAACAGAGAGAACCCCGTCACTCCTTTTATTCTCATGTTCCCGCCTCTTTTTCGGGCAAGAGCTCGGGAAACACATAAATAAATCCCTCGCCGCGCAGGGTTTTAATGCGTTCGCCTCCGCCGGGGTAAGGGCCGAGTTTGCGCCTCAGCCTGCTCATATGCACGCTCAGACTCCTGTCGAACGGGGCCCAGGAGTGCCCCAGAACGTTGAGGGACAGCTGTTCCAGAGACACCCTCCGGCCCGCGCAGAGCAGCAGGGTCTCAAGCAGCCTGAACTCGACGTTCGTAAGAGGTATGCCGCGTTCGCTCGCCCTGACGGAACGGGATCGAAGGTCCATTTCGAGGTCCGCCACGCGCAGAAGATCCTGTGGGCTCGTCTCGGGCGACCCGCTTCGGCGAAGCACGGCCCTCACCCTCGCCGACAGTTCGCGCGTGTCGAACGGCTTGCAGATGTAGTCGTCCGCCCCCGTTTCGAGCCCGACGATCCTGTCCAGCGGGTCCCCTTTGGCCGTCAGCATGATCACCGGGACCGGCGAGACGCTGCGAATGTCCTTCAGGATCTCGAACCCGCCGCGTCCCGGCAGCATGACGTCCAGCAGGACAATGCCGCACCTGCCCTCGTCCAGCGTGCCGAGCCCCTCGTCTCCGGAATACGCGCAGGTGAAATCGAAGCCCTCCGCCTGAAAATAGTCTCCGAGCAATGCGCAGAGTTCCACGTCGTCGTCGATCATAAGGATGCTCTTAATCCTGCACGCCTCCCTCGTTTACAGTGTCAGGGGACTGCCTGCGGGGCCTTGCCCCACACCCCACTCAGGGGCCGTGGGCCCCTGAGAACCCCTTTTATTAGAACCTTCGTTGATTTTACAGCACCCTTTGGCTGTATTTACATTTCTTTACTGTTTGCAACACTATTTCACGCTTTTTTGTCGCATTTTAACGGAGCCCTGAGCTACTCTGCTGCATGGTAACGATTTTTACTACTTGAGGGAGGGAACACCGGTGAGCGTAAGTTCCATATCAGGCAGCAGCAGTAGCAGCATATGGTGGGAAGAATATATCGAGAAACAGAAGAAGCTGCAGGAACAGGCGTTACAGAAACAGGAGCTTCAGCAGCAGTCGGCGAACGTGGCCATCGCTGCGGAAAAATCTGTCGGCGGCGCGGAAAGCGCGGAGCCCGCGGGCACGGGCTCGAGCCCCAGCGGCATAAGCGGCGGCACGGGCGCGTCCATAAAGTGGATAGAAGCCCTTGTCGAGGGAGACGACGAAGATGATGCAGGGTCTGCCCTCGTCGAGGCGCTGGAGGAATATCTCGCCGAGCTGGAGGAAGCGGAAGAAAGCGAAAGTACGGCCGCGACTCTGAGCGCGGCCCTGAATCCAAAGGACATTTTGGCTGAACTGGAGGGTCTGCAGGACGACCCCGAAAAGCTGAAAGCCAGAGCCGCCGAGCTGGCCGCGCAGGTCGGCGAGCTTGCGGAGAGCTCCGGCGACAGGCGGGCTTCCATGTTCAAAGAACTGGCGTCCGACCTCGAAGCCGTGGCGAGCACGGGAGACCTGTCCACGATGCAGGCAAAGCTCGAGCGGGGCAAGCCTGGAGGACCCGTGGGCGCTGCCGGAACCGCGGGCGCTTTCGGGAAAAGAAGCGAGAGCCTGGAGGGGTTCGTGTTCAGCAACATCGACGCTCTCGTCTCCAAATTACAGCAGATTGGCGGCAGCGCGACGACAGACGACGTGGAGGAGACGGTCGACGTTCAGCAGACGAATTATGACGCGGCCGAGAACCTGAAAACCCAACTGACGAATCAGCTGCTCGATTTTTTCAGCCGGCAGTACTCCACGCTCAGCCTCACGGCATAGGGCCGGTCATTTTTTAAAACTGGTCATTTTTTAAAAGGAGGGACTTTGGAATGGCGATGTCCATTACAGGGGTCGTGTCCGGCATAGACTGGGACAGCATGGTGTCGGAGATGATCGAGAGCGCGTCACAGCCCGCTTATATCGCGCTGGAGAAGCGGGATACGCTCGAGCTGAAGAAAACCCTCTGGGAGGAACTTCAGGTCGCTCTGCAAAATCTGCAGAGTACCCTGTCGCCCCTGAAACTGGCCTCTACGTTCAGGGCAAAGGAAATCGAGATCGAGAGGATCGACAGCAACACGTCCTATAAGGGTGTTTTGAGCGCGACCGTCAACGCGGACGCCGAGATTAACCTGTACGACCTTCAGGTCCTGCAGCTGGCAAAAACCCAGGTCAACCGCTCCAACCAGCTTTCGGGGACTCTGGGCAATATTTTCGGCTCCGGCGGCAGTTCCTCTTTTTACGTGAACGCGGGCGGGCAGAAGGTGCGCATCGAGGTTTCGTCGACCGATACGCTGGAGTCTCTCGCGGAGAGGATCAACACGCAGCTGAAGACGCAGGCCTCTCCCGTGGCGGTGACGGCGAGCGTCGTGGATAACCGGCTCATCCTGAAGAGCGATTACACCGGTCTGGATAAGACGACGCAGACGGCGACGGTGACGCGATCGGTGAACGCCGCCGACACGCTGGACTTCACCGTCGACATGGGCAACGGCGGGGTCCTGACCATCAAGGGCAGCGACGGCACGACCTATAAGATGGGCGAGGACTTCGACATCGTGAACGGCAACCAGATTCGCTGGCGGCGTTACGATACTCTGACCCCCTCTCCCGGGACCGTCTATCAGGACACGTACACCGCGTATGCCGGGGACGCCTGGGCCATGACGGCACAGCGTTCCACGGACGGCGACGTGGACGAGGGCGTTTTGCCCTTCACGCCCCTTTCCACGGATATTACCATCACGTCCAACGGAGGCGCCGTCTCTTACACGTACGGCGACGATTTCGAGGTCGGCGTCGACGGATCGATACACTGGCTCGGCATCAGGAGGCCCGCCGCGGGCGCGGATTACGAGGTCGTTTATGGGGCCGCCGGAGGTGAAACCTTCACCTTCGACATCACGCGCAGCAATCAGGACCTGCTGACGGGAACGGACTACGCCGATTTTTCGGGAGGGACCACCGTCATTCGGCAGTCGGGCCGGACCTGGCGGGAAGGAACCGACTTCAATATCGTCCAGGGCTCCAACGGCGAGGCTGTGGTGCAGTGGAACACGGGAGGCGGTGGGGACGCTCCGGAACCGGGGACCGCTTATGACCTGACCCTGCAAAAGTCGGATGGAACGACGGTCGCGATCTCCGGCGTTTCGCGCACGACGCAGGACGCGGTGAGCCTGCCGGGCGGAAGCAGATTCATCAGTGAGCCGCATGGCACGCACTCCGTGACGTACAACGGGCAACCCGTCGGCACGGCCTTTGTGGATTTTACCCCCTCGCTCGACGTCGCCTCCCCCGACGCGAGCACCCCGGGAACGGCGCTTTTGATAAACTGGGCGACCCCGACGGCGGAGCTCAGCACCCACACGAAGGTTCCGACGTACGACACGGAGTACACCGTCGAGTATACCTGCAACACCGCCACCTTTTACCTGAGCGACGACGGCAGCGGCGCTCTGGCCGCGCTGGGGCTGGACCTGATGGACGAGGACCACTACACGGCGGCGCAGGACGCCATACTGCTGCTGGACGGCGAGACGGTCACCCGTTCCTCCAACACCATCGGGGAAAGCTACGGAAATGAATTGATTACGGGGATGACCCTCCAGTTGAAGGGCGTGGGGCAGGTGTCGCTCGACGTTTCGCAGAACGCGGAGAGCGCCGTCACCGCGTTGCAGGATTTTCTCACCGCCTACAACGACATTCTGGACTGGATCAACGTGCGCATGACGGAGGAGGAATTGGACGAGACCACCGCGGCCACGGTGGACAGCGACGATTTTCGCATGAAGTGGGGTCTTCTGAGGGGGAATTCCCTTCTGCGCACCACGAAGGACTCCATGCGCCGGCTGACCTCCCAAATGTTCGCCTCGTCGTTCACGGAGCGCATCAGCCGCAACGCGATCTACGGCACGATGTCGCAGAACGGCATTTCCAGCGAGGGGATCTTCACCGTCACCGCGGGGGGCCGCACCGCGAGCGTCGCCGTCACCCCGGAGGACACGCTCGCGACGATCGCGGCGAAGATCAACAGCCCGACAATCAACGGTCTGAACAACCCTCTCTTTTACGACGCGGACGGGGCGGCATACGACATTCCATACGCCAAAGCCGCGGTGGAGGGCAACAAGCTGGTCATCAGCGCGGGGACCGACAACGCGGTTTCTCTGGGGGGTTCGACCGCCGTCCTGTCGTCGCTGGGGTTGAACTACGAGTATGCGTCGCTTTCCCAGATCGGCATCAAACTCGCGTCGACGGGCGAGATGTCCACGGAGGGGCAGAGCGGCGAGCTCACCTTCGACACCAGCGTTTTCATGGCCGCACTGGAGGCCAATGCCGACGACGTCGCGATGCTGGTCACGAACTTCGCGACGCAGATGCAGACCTTCGTGGACAACATGATCAAGTCCTCGCAGAAGGAGGTCGCCGCCGGTGTGACCACCGCTCAGGGCGC
>JAISSA010000066.1 GCA_031273365.1 Synergistaceae bacterium | reverse complement strand
AAGGGCTGGCAAGAGGCAGAGTAGAAGAACGAGCAGAGCTTGCCAGGGATATGTTGCGTGATGGCTTTCCTGTAGAGAAAATTGTTCAATACACCAAATTGTCCCGCGAAGAGATCGAGACGTTGTGTGTCGACTGAAACCGGGAGTTGCGAAACACGCCTGGCGGGCGTTTGGATTTGGGATCCGCAGTGTTGGGGTAAGCGTTCAGGGGGGCAGAGGGACATGGCCCCGTCGAATGGCGTTAAACAGCGAACGAGTCCAGCGTATATCCGACATATGCCGCAGGCAAAGAAACATGGAGCCCCTCCGGGCTGTTTATAAAACAGGGTCTAAGCTATGTCTGCGATGACAAAAGCTTTCACCGGAGGGCGCAAATTTATTATATTTTATATTCCGGCTGAGGTTGCGCGCTCGCCAGGTGGAGTTTTTCCAAAATCACGCGCCTGAGACCCAGAAATTCCACGCCGCCTCTGTGTCGTGGGTGCGGAATTTTTACTTCCAGCACCTCGCTGATTTTACCGGGGCGCGGCGTCATGATGATAATCCTGTCAGACAAATAAATCGCCTCGTCGACGTCATGCGTGACAAGAATCATCGTCGTGCCGTTCACCCTCCATATTTCAAGCAACTTATCCTGCAAGCCGGCGCGGGTGAACGAATCCAGCGCACCCATAGGCTCGTCGAGCAGCAGCACCGACGGGCGATTTATCAGCGACCGCGCAATGGCCGCCCGTTGCGCCATGCCGCCTGAAATTTGGTGAGGATAGGAACGTTCGAAACCGTCAAGCCCCACAAGGCTGATATACCTGGCTACGTCGTCTTTGTATTGTTTGTAGACGCGACGCGCTTTCAGCCCTGCCGCGATGTTTTTCTCGACAGTCAGCCACGGGAACAGGCTCTGTTGCTGAAACACATAGCCGCTCTCCGGCGACGGCGCGACTATCGGCGCGCCGTTCAGCAAAAGCGTTCCGGACTGCGGTTTGTCGAGTCCCGCGATGAGCCGCAGAAGCGTCGTCTTACCGCAGCCGCTCGAGCCTATTATTGACACAAACTCGCCCTGGAGGACCGAAAGGCTGACATTTTCCAGCGCGTGCACGTCTTCGCCGCCTGCGCCCGTATATGTGCGGCAAACGCCCGCAGCTTCAACCACGCTCTTCGACATTCGAGGTCAGCCCTTTTTGCCAAACCAGCGTCCTCGCCTGAATCTTCGATATAATTTTCATAATCAGGCTGAACAAAATCGCCATGATGATAATCGCGGCGTAAACTTTATAATAGCTCGACCAGGCCTTTGCCCAGTTGATGTAATAACCCAGGCCGCCCCGCGCGCCCATCATCTCCGTCATGACGAGCGTCGTGAACGCCAGTCCGTTCGCTGTCGAAACACCGGTAAAAATCGACGGCAGAGCGTTCGGCAAAGCGACGTGGAACAACGCGTAAAGGCGTCCGCCGCCGATAGTCTGCGCGACCTCGAAGTAGATCTTTTGCGTAGTCTGCATACCACGCGCGGTCTGAAATCCAACCGGAAACCACGCGCACATGGACACCAAAAAGCAACCGGCAATGAACGACGACGGAAACACCGTCAGAGCGAAAGGCATCCATGCAACGGCAGGAATAACGCCCGTCATTTTCAGTACAGGCATAATCCAATAATTCGCCCGCGCGAACCAGCCGATGATTATCCCCGTCCCTACCCCCGCCACCACGCCGCTGACGAAACCACAAAAATACAGTCGTAAGGAATAGAGCAGGTTTTTAAACAAAAACTCCCGTTCTTCCACAAACACCCAGGTGACTTTGGACGGTCCCGGAAAAAACGGCATAGGCAACACTCCGAATTTCGTGCCAAGCAAATCCCACGCGAGCAGCACAAGCCCCATGACGAACCTGAACGGAGCGCATTTGGCGAATTGCTCCCGACGATTCGGCTTAAACCACGAGAACGTGCCTGTTCCGAGATATAACAATATAAGGCCCGCAAGTATCACCCGGTACGCAGCGTCGTTGATGCTCGCGTCCGGCGTGGGAATCACGAGGCTGGCGACAAGCGCCAGCCCGAATCCCAAAACGGCGAATATTACTGTAATGCCGAACTTTACGTTACTCAATTCTCAATTCTCAATTCTCAAAACTCAATTTTCAATACTCAATAGTCGTTGGTTTTGACTTCAGTATACAGTTTCGCGGCGATTTCCTTCGCGTCCTTCGATGAAGTCAGATAACCAAGGTCAATCAGCTTTTGGCTGAAATACACCACGTCCTCATAAACGTTCGTGGTCCCTTCCCGCCTGTCCTTATATGTAGGATAATCGTAGTTTTTGATAAGGCTGACCGCGAGGTCGACGTCGTCGACATTGATGTATTTCCTGTCGATGACGATACGGGCGGCCGTTTCCGGGTTTTCGTTGATGAAGTTCTGCGCTTTGTGATAGGCGCGAAGCAACGACGCTATCTGCTCCGGGTCCTCTTTGAGAATTTTCTCCGAAGCCATCAGGAAGCAGCAATATCTGCCCGCAAACGGCTCCGTGTCGTGCAGGTCAAAAATTTTGCGGAAACCCTGTCGCAGCGCCTGTGCGCCAATCGGGTCCCATATAGCGACCGCGTCGACTTCACCCTTTTTCGCGGCTTCAAGCTCGAGGTTGCCGTCGCCATAGGGGATAAGCTCGGCTTCCTCATTTGCGCGCGCCCTGATTCCGTTGGTTTCGAGCCACACGACAGTGACCTGGTGTTCTGTGCCTCCCAGTTCTTCTATGGCGATTTTTTTGCCTTTCAGGTCGTGCACTGTGTGAATCGGCGAACCTTCCGGCACAACTATCGTTATGCACCCTCTGTGCAGGCCGTCCACAACCTTGATGCCCAGGCCGTTCTCGATAGACGGAAAATAGGCGTAGTCCCAGTTGGCAATGGGCAAAGTGCCGCTGTTCAAGCCAAGCTTGCGCGTCTCGCCATCAGCGGTGATGAGCTCCACGTCGTAGCCCTCTTCCGCGAAGTAGCCCTGCTCGAACGCGACGATTGTCGGGATTCCGCACAATGACGTCCCTCTGCTCAACTGGATTTTGGTCAGCGCCCCAGGCGCAGCCTCGGCGCCGCTTCCCAAAAAGCCGGCCAACAAAGCGCCGGCCAACAAAAACAAACCCGTGATTCGTGTTTCAACGCCCCGTCTTTGCATAAAACTCAATCCTCCCCTTGTCGAAAATAATAACTTACTAAACCAATAAGTTATTGTTACAGAGATGATTATACTCGCAGGCCCCCGTTTGTCAAGCCGGTGGGGCCCCTTCCAACCTATTCCGTTCTCTATATTTTATTTAATGATAGAATAGTGTTCTGTGTGCATAATCTTCTCTATCGTAGATTCTCCCTATTTACAGAAGTTACCCAAGAGAGAGATTGCAAAAAACGCTTAAATTGACAGCAGCGTATAGCGGATTGCAAACCGTATCAACTTTAAAAATATGGCGTTCCCTGAGCCTGAGCGTTTACTGTTACCAATTTCTTCTGCTTTATCTCTTACTCCGCCAGTTCTTCCGCTCCGCGTTCCAGAATCTGCCGGACCAGGGAGGCGCTTTTGCAGGACAGCGCCTCCCTCGCGAGGTTCTCCGCCCAGGGGAGGGCGATCCGCGACAGGCGGCTTTTTATCCATGGGAGCTTTACGGAGGACATCGACAGCCCGCTGAAGCCCAGTCCTACGAACAGCGGCAGCAGCAGGGGGTCGCCGGCCATCTCGCCGCAGACGGCGACCTCCGCGTCGCCCGCCTTCGCGCCGTCGACGATTTGCTTCAGCAGACGCACGACGGCCGGATGCCAGGGCTGGTACAGGTCTGCGACCCGCCCGTTCAGGCGGTCGACCGCCAGCGTGTACTGGACGAGGTCGTTCGTCCCGACCGAGAAGAAATCCACCTCCGTCGCCAGCTCCGCGGCCATGAGCGCGGCGGAGGGGATCTCGATCATGATGCCCAGCCTGTACGGGCCCGTGGCGACCCCTTCCCTCTTCAGCGCCTCTCCGGCCTCCTCCAGCCACTCCTTCGCGGTTTGTATCTGCGAGACGTCCGAGATCATCGGGATCATGACGCGCAGATCTCCGGCGACGCCCGCGCGCAGCAGCGCCCGAAGCTGCGTCATGAAAAGCTCTTTATTCCGCAGGCAGAAACGTATCGCGCGCAGCCCGAGGAACGGGTTGGCCTCCGGGCCCACGAGTTCGTCCAGATAAGGAATCTGTTTGTCGCCACCAGCGTCCAGCGTGCGGATGACCGTGGGCAGGCCCTTCATGTTCTCGAGCACCGTTTTGTAGGCCCTGTACTGCTCTTCCTCGCTCGGGGCCTGTGGCCTGTTCATGAAGAGGCACTCCGTTCGGAACAGCCCAACGCCCGTTCCTCCGTGCTCCAGAACGCCCGGAGCGTCTTCCGGAAGGGCGATGTTCCCCCGGAGCTCTATTTTATGGCCGTCGCGGGTCATGGCTTCCTTTCCGGCGAAGGAGGCCAGGTCACCCTTTTCTTTCAGGAAAAGGGTCCGCTTCCGTTCGTAGCGGCCGACCGTCGCCGGGGTCGGGCTGACCACGACGACTCCGCTCTGCCCGTCGCAGATCACCCGGTCTCCGTCGTAGAACAGCCGGCTCTCCAGACCGGAGACCGCCGGGATCTCAAGGGCCGACACGATGATCGCGTAATGGCTCGTCGCGCCGCCGACGCAGGTGATCACGCCCGCGACATGTTCGGGCGACAGGACGGCGGCCTCCGAGGGAGAAAGCTCCTCCGCCACGAGGATATGGCGGCCGGGCGCGTTCAGATCGACGTCGCCCGAACCCTGCACCTCCCGGAACAGGCGGCGGCCCACGTCTTCGACGTCCGCGGCGCGCTCGCGCAGGTAAGGGTCAGGCAGGGAGGAGAACAGCGCGCGAATCTCCATCGTTTTGTCGTAAATTGCGTCGAGGGCCGTTTTACCGGCTTCGATCAGGTTCAGGATCCCGCCCTCGAACATCGGGTCGGCGAGCATCAGGGCATGAGCGCCAAAGATGGCGGCCTTTTCCTGTCCCAGACGCTCCCGGCTGTCTTCCTCCAGCCTCTGGAGCTTTCGCTGCAGGGAGGCAAACGCCGCCCTGAACGTTTCGATCTCCGCGTCGGGCGAAGCGCAGGGCGT
>JAISSA010000289.1 GCA_031273365.1 Synergistaceae bacterium | reverse complement strand
CTGAACGTTTCGCAGCCGCGCTTTTCGTGTCCGAACGCTCATCAGTCGAGCGTTCGGCGCGTTTGGATCGTTTCACCCTGATGGAGACCTGCGCCATCCAGTCATACGGGTCCCGTGTGGAGATTTCGTCGATCAGATACATCTCGTAAGCCGGTCCGCAAATTTCGAGGTTGTGCTCCGCGATGTACTCCATCAGCCTCACGTACAGGTCGTCGTTCTGCCCGTAGCTCCCCCGGGAGTATCCCGTCAGGTACAGACCCTCCGGCTTCCTGTCGGGCGCGTCCGGCATCCTGAGGCAAAACCTGTCCGGTCCGACCCAGTCCTGCCGTTTCAGGCGTTCCTCCGAAAAAATGCCCCACACGGGATAGTTCAGAATCAGGGGTTCGTTCATGCTGTAACAGTATTCATAAAATTCGAGCGCCGCCTCTTCCAGCGACTTCCCGTCGGAATAGTCAACCTGAGACCCCAACAGGATGGATTCCTCATCGGCGTGGTGCAGTTTGATTTCACCCTCGTCGGCGGCGATGCCGTCCTCGATGGCCCCCTTCAGCGTCAGCAGAAGCTTTTTCGCCTTCAGCAGCCTTTCGATATTGCGCTCGATAGATGCGCTCTGCTGCGAAAGAAAATCCATCATGCCCTCCGGTGTGCGGAACTGGACGATGTCCGTGATTTCCTTAAGCGACACGTCGAGTTCCCGAAGCGTTATAATCAGGCCGGTCAAGGCAATTTGACGGTAGGAGTAATAACGGAAGTTATTATCCCCTCTCTCCGCGGAGGAAAGCAAACCCGTATTCTCATAATAAAGCAGGGAGGTTCGCGAGACGCGGACAAAGCGCGCCAGTTCGCCGATGGAGAGCAGCCCCTCGTTTTTTATGCGTGATTCTATCGACTGCGGCATTTAACGTTTACGAAGAGCAAGCCAGCGGTTGACGAAGTCGACGTTGCTCCAGAGGTCGATTTCAAGGTCGGTGATAAAGCAGTACCCCTTCACCCAGCCGGAGCTGCCCAGCTCCGTGTTTCTCCGAATGTCGCGGTAGGCCATGAGCGAGGGAACGAGATTGCCCGGGTTGCTGATATGCACGTAATCGAGCGCGTACCCCCTCAGCTTCTCCTCTTTTCTGGTGATAAAGGAATCGGCGGTGCAGCGAATTTCCACCCTGTGGAGGTCGCTTTCGCCCTTCAGGGGGGAATAAGCGCCGTGGAACGGAAAGACGCCAAGGGCCTTGTGCTTCTCTCCGTCGGGAGAGATGAAATGGCGTCCAAAAAGCGGCGCGGACGCTCCATTCACGAAAACAAGCCTGTTGGCGGCGATGCTCTGCATGATGCCGCGTCGGAAGGGCTCGTGCTCCAGCAGTTTTTCGGCGTAAAAGCAGCCCATGGAGTGGGGGAAGTAGATGACCTCCGCGTCCATGGGAAACACGTCCCGCCAGGGATCGTAGTCCACGGGCTCACAGCCGAGGAGGCGGAAAAGCTCCGCTCCGTTGCGCCCCTCCAGAGACAGGGCCCTGTCTCCAACGATGGCGACTCTGAGGTTTTTGGAGGACGTCCTGATTTCCTGCGGGGGAGACCACTCCTGACACAGGCGGCCCAGCGCGTCGAGAATCTGCCATTCGATCTGGTTGACGGCGAAGGCCAGCTGCATCCCCGCGCTTTTAAGCTGCAAAACACGCGTGGCCGTTGCGGGATTGTACAGGTCCTGAAGGGTGAACGGCTGCCTTTCCAGGTCCCGCGGGATATACCCCAGGCTCAGAATCGGGGTTCTTCTTCCATAATCCTGCTCCAGCAACTGATATTCCCGGGGGGTTCGAACCGACGTAAAAATGACGCCCTTCACCCGATCTTCGCCCCCTTCCGCCGCCTCGAAGGACGACAGCACCGACATGGCGATATTGGACGTCAGCATCGCGGCCGCGGCCGCCGAAAACACGGGAACAATTCCACAGGACAGCGTCTGGACCAGTTCCATAGCGTCGGGGCGCAGCTGGATCCCGTCTTCTTCGCGCTTCCCCAGAGAGACCAGAACGAGATTCAGCGCGGATGGATCCGCCGCCGCCTGAAAGAGATTTTTCATGTTTTTCGCGCTGCCGCAGGTGTAGGTGTCCAAAACGACCAGAGGCTCGTCCAGGCAGCTCTTCAGCAAATAAACATCCGCCTCGTCGCGAGCGCAGAGAAAAAGCTTCATGTTGATTCCGGCGCGCTTCAGGGCGTAAACCAGCGTCAGACCATCCGGCGCCCTTCCACGTCGGACCTCGTCAGCGACAATAAGGCGTGGCAGATTCACTCGACGTTTCCTCCCGTCCCCAAAATACCGGCCTGTCTTTAAAATCACTATCAACTAAATCACTATTAACCAAATTACTATTCAAGCAAATTACTATTCAATTCACCATACACTATCCGCTATTATTTTAACATCTGCACTGTTGAGTGAGTCCCACTATTATCAGGCGAGTCTCACTCTATTAATGTTGAAGAGTGTACCACAGAAAATCCTCCGGTGCTGCTTCCGGCGACAAAACCGGTAGTCCAGCATACCTGAAGGTTAAATCCCCCCGTCGGGCCGTTGAGGTCCAGAATTTCCCCGGCGAAGTAAAGATTTTCGCACAGTCTGGAGCGCAGGGTCGCCGGATCGACCTCATCCAGGCGGACGCCCCCTTTGGTGACGACGGCGTGGTTGAAGCTCCACAGGCCGTTCACCGTCAGGACGACGTTCTTGAGCAGCCCGACGAGGTCCCGCCGCTCCTCCGGCGACACCCACTTCACGCCCTTGTCGGCCGGGACGTCCGAAAGCTCGAGGATCATCGGGATCAGCGAGGCGGGCAAAAGGTCCACAAGGGCGCGCCCGAACTCCCTGTCCTCGTACTTTTCGAAATCGCGCTCGACGCGGGCCTCCAGTTTTTCCACGGAAAGCGCGGGTTTCAGGTCCAAAATCAACTGCACCGTTCCCCGCTTCATCCAGTCCGAAACGGAGGAGCTCAGGTCCATGACGATGGGGCCGCTGACGCCGAAGTTGGTGAACTCCATCTCACCGAACCGCTCGTCGACCTTTTCCCCGTTCACGGTCGCCGTGAGCTTCACGTTGCGCAGGTTGAAGTTCCGGGCCAGTTTCACCCACGTTTCACGGGTTCTTACGGGGACGATCGCGGGGACGGGCTCGACGATCGTGTGTCCGGCGAGGGCGGCGAAGCGGTATCCGTCGCCCTCGGAGCCCGTTTTGGGGTACGACTTCCCACCCGTCGCAAGGATGCAGCGGTCGGCGAAAAGTTCCTCGACGGCGGTGACGATGCGCTCGACACGGCTATTTTTGAACCTGAGCGCCCTGACCGGAGAGTTACGGAGAATCCGAACCCTCCCCTTTTTGCAGTAAAGCAGAAGGCAGTCCAGGACGCGCTCGCCCCCTCCGGACGCCGTGGGAGAGCGCTCGGGAAAGACGCGGTTGCCGCGCTCGACGACGGTCCTGACCCCATTGCGGTTGAAGAACGCCACCGTCTCCCGCGGGCCGAAGGCGTCGAAGCCCGGGATCAGAAACCGTCCATTTTCGCCGTAACGCGACAGAAAGGCATCCATGTCGGGCTCGGCGTTCGTAATATTGCAGCGGCGTTTTCCCGCCAGCAGCAGTTTTTCCCCAAGGGACGCGTTTTTCTCGACCAGAAGCACGCGTGCCCCCCGTTCCGCCGCTCGCCCCGCGGCCATCAGGCCCGCAGGGCCTCCTCCGATCACGATGACGTCAAAACGTTCCATTGCAAAGGTTCCATTGCAAACGCTCCAGACATGACATACTTAAACGCTCCCCCGTTCTTCTTTGGTTTTCCTTCAGGAACTTAAGCAAAACCGCGGGGCCCGCCCCGCACCCCGCAGGGGACTTGTCCCCTGACCCCGTTAATTTTTTTCTTTAAGTTGTGGACATTGTTTCGAAAGCTGTTCTTTGAAAAGAGAACCCAGCGTAAGATCGGCAGCGCTGGCCTTTTTCCCGCGCTCGCGCTCCAGGGCGGGCTCGCCCCGCTTCTGCCGCCGCTCGGTCGCCCTGCCGCCGTCGGCCCTGTCGGCGTCCGGTTCTCCGAGGTCGCGTTTTTTCATGGACAGCGAGACGCGCTTTCGTGCTTCGTCGACCTCCAGCACGGCCACTTTCACCTGCTGCCCGGGCTTCAGGAAGGTCTGGGGGTTTTCCACAAAACTGTCGGACATGCGGCTGACGTGCACCAGTCCGTCCTGGTGGACCCCAATGTCCACGAAAGCGCCGAAGGCCGTGACGTTGGTCACGATGCCGGGCAGCACCATCCCGACCTGCAGGTCCCGCAGCTCGCGGACGTCGGGGTCGAAAACGAAGGCCTCGAAGGATTTGCGGGGATCGCGCCCCGGTTTGGCCAGCTCCTGCATGATGTCCCTGAGCGTGGGCAGACCTGCTTTCTCCGACACGAAGCGCTCCGGCTCGACGGCCGCGCGCAGCTCGGGAGAGCGCATCAGGTCGGCGACGGAGCACTTCAGCTCCCGCGCCATCCATTCGACGGTCGAGTAGTTTTCGGGGTGCACCGCCGAGGCGTCCAGCGGGTTGATTCCGCCCTGGATGCGAAGGAACCCCGCCGCCTGCTCGAACGTTCTGGGACCGAGGCGCGGGACCTTTCGAAGCGCCTCGCGGGACATGAAGGGACCGTTGGCCTCGCGGTATTTTACGAGCTGCGTCGCAACCTGCCCGCTGAGCCCCGATACGTAGGAAAGCAATTCCTGGCTGGCGGTGTTGACCTCGACGCCCACGGCGTTGACGCAGTGTCCGACGACGTCGTCGAGGGAGCGCTTCAGTTCTTTCTGATCGACGTCGTACTGGTACTGCCCGACGCCGATGGACTTCGGATCGATCTTTATCAGCTCGGCCATCGGATCCATCAGCCGACGCCCTATGGAGACCGCGCCCCGGACGGTGACGTCCCGGTCGGGAAACTCCCTGCGCGCGACGTCGGAGGCGGAGTAAATCGAGGCGCCGCTTTCGTTGACCGACGCGATGACGATCTCCGGAGGCAGGCCCAGAGAGCGGACGAACGCCTCCGTCTCGCGCCCCGCCGTGCCGTTGCCGACGGCAATGGCCTGAATCGAGTATTTTTCGACGAGCTCCAGCAGCCTGCGCGCCGCGTCGACCCTCTGCCGCTCGCTCGCGTGGGGAAAGACGACCGTGTCGTGCAGCAGGTTCCCCTGCGCGTCCAGGCAAACGACCTTGCAGCCCGTGCGCAGGCCCGGATCGATGGCAAGCGTCGCCTTCTGCCCCATCGGCGCGGCCATCAGGACCTCCTTCACGTTCCCGGCGAAGATGCGTATGGCTTCCGCGTCCGCGCGACGCTTCAGGGCGTTGCGCAGTTCGGTCTCCATCGACGGCCTCAGAAGACGCCTGTAGCCGTCGACGACGGCGTCGGCCACGATGCGCGACGCGGCGTTCGTCCCCTTCACGAACATGCGCTTCAGAAGGGACAGGCAGTCCTCCTCGGGAGGGATCATGGAGATCGACAGAAAACCCTCCCGCTCGCCCCGCAGAATCGCGAGCACGCGGTGCGACGGCGCGGTCACGACGGACTCGCTCCAATCGAAGTAGTCGCGATAATTTGCGCCCTCCTCTTCCTTACCCTTCACGCAGGCGCTTTTAAGCGTGGCTTTGCGGGCAAAAAATTTCCGCGTTTCCCGGCGGGCCTCCGCGTCCTCGCTGAACCGCTCGGCCAAAATGTCCGACGCGCCCTGCAGGGCCTCCGCCGCGGAGCCCACTCCCTTTTCTTCGGAGAGGAAGGCAAGCGCCTCTTTTTCGGGGTCGAAGGCGTCGATTTGCAGCAACAGCTTTTCCGCCAGAGGCCTCAGGCCCTTTTCAACCGCCATGGACGCGCGCGTCCTGCGCTTCGGACGGAAGGGAAGGTACGCGTCCTCCAGCGCCGTCATGGTCTGCGCCCCCGAGAGCGTCGCCGCAAGTTCGTCGGTCAGAAGCCCCCGCTCGCTCAGAGACTCCAGGATGGCGGACCTTCGTTTCTCCAGCTCCCGTATTTTTTCGTCCCTGTCGCGTATCGCGGTGATGACGGTCTCGTCCAGAGACCCCGTCGCCTCCTTGCGATAACGCGCGATGAAGGGGATCGTGCATCCCTGCTCGAAAAGATCGAGGACCGCCCGGACCTGAGCCCCGGACAGCTCCAGCTCCTTCGCCACTCTCAGCGCGATGTTCCCGCCCGTTGCGCTTTCCCTGAGATTCTCCACCGTTTTCTCCGCGGCATTCATCGAAAAGACCTCCTCCGCTGCAGACATAACCCTGCGCGGGGTTCATTGTACTATGGGGGCAGAAATTGAAAAAGGCGCAAGGCCCGATATTCGAAAACATGACGACGCCGCCGAACGAGCTTGCAATTTTGACAGGCAGGCGTAAAATATGTACCCGGTACGGTGAGGTGTAAAAGGAAAACGGGAAACGGGAAACGGGAAACGGGAAACCGTCAGAGAACCGTCAGGGAGGCAGCGAAGATGGCGGGTAAGGTTGTGGCGCAAAATAAGACTGTAGCGCAAAATCGAAAAGCCCGACATGACTATTTCGTTCTGGACACTCTGGAGTGCGGCATCGTGCTGACGGGGACCGAGATCAAGAGCGTGCGTGCGGGGAATCTCAACCTGAAGGACTCCTACGCGTGGATAGACAAAGGAGAACTCTGGCTGCTGGGTGTGCATATCTCTCCTTATGAAAAGGGAAGTTATTATAACCACGAGCCGGAACGTAACCGTAAGCTGCTGGTCAACAGGCATGAACTGGTCCGCCTGAACAGCCGGGTGAGAGAAAAGGGACTGACCCTGATTCCTCTGTCGGTTTATATTAAAGAGGGGCGGAAGGCGAAAGTGGAACTGGCCGTCGCCAAAGGGAAAGCGGCTTACGACAAGCGGGATTCCATCGCGGAGCGGGACGCCAGGCGGGATATGGCCCGTGCGGTGCGTCAAAAGGGCCGCGACGACGGTTAAGTTGCATTAAATTTTGTAATATCAGGGGGGCGACAGGTTTCGACGGCGTGTTGGAGGGTCTGGAGGAGCAGGCCGAGTTACGTCCGTAATCCTCGTTAAACATTCGGGCAAGACGATAAACGTCGACAATAGCTACGCTTTAGCGGCTTAAGCCCGCTACGTCGATGGATGGGCTGGTCTACCGGCCCGCCGGAGGCGTTACTTCAGGTAGATGCTCCGCTCGTTGTCCGGTTCTGCGCGAGTGGAAAAGACAAGGGACCTTGGAATGCGAAGGGTCGTTCTCTGCCGATTCGCAGACGACAATTAAACGGGAACTAAGCCTGTAGCGCCGCCACGGCTGGCCCACGTCGGACGGGGGTTCGATTCCCCCCGCCTCCACCATTTAAAAAATCAAAATCACCCAAAAGCACACCAAAACCCTGTAAAAACAGGGGTTTTTGCTTGCCCGGGTACCTATAGGTAACCATGTATAACCGTATCTAACCAGCGCACCACGGTATAATAATCGGTATAAGAAAAATCCCTTATACGGTGGTGAAACCATGGCGCTGACTGAGTTGATGGTGAGGCAGGCAAAACCGGAAGAAAAAACGTATATCATGACCGAC
>JAISSA010000197.1 GCA_031273365.1 Synergistaceae bacterium | reverse complement strand
GTTTCCGGCTCAAGTCATTTCTATCTGAAATACCTGGCGATGGGGTATTTTATCTGAGCCTGGGCAAGGGCGCTCAGCAGGTTTTCTCTGAAGGTCCTCAGGTCCTGCATCCCCTCGGGCAGAGGCGCCTGTGCCAGAATCGCGTTGCCCAGGCGCAGAAGACCGTCGCCCTCCAGTTGCAGGTCGTAAGGAGCCAGCTCCATCTGAAAATCCCGGTCGAGGATCTCCCTGGCCCGCGTCAGCGCCTCCAGCGTCCTGTCGTTCTGCGGTCCGCTCCAGACCGGGAGGCCGTCTACAAGCAGCCGAACCTGCCCGTCGCTTTCCGTTTTGTCTGTTTTTGCGCTTCCCGTTTTATCTATGGAAGTCACCAGCAGGTGCAGCACATGTTTTCTTTTTAGTTTGATGTTCAGGGACTTTAATTTATTGCTCATGGCCTCGACGCGCTCGGCCGATTCCGGGTGATCCATGTAAATGCCGTACTCCCGGATGGGCTGCTTCATCTCCTCGTGCATGAAGCCCTCCATGATGGTGACCATCGCCGTCGGCGGATAGCCCGACGCGATCAGCACGTCCAGCCCCATGCTGTCGGCCTCTTTTTCAAACTCGATGGTATAGGCGCTGGTCATGGCGACCTGGGCGACCTGAGCCAGCACCACCGGGGCCATGGCCCCTCCGCTGAGAACCATGACAGCCAGGGCCGCCAGGGAGATTTTGTTCGATTTTGCCGCCATTTTCAGCCCGTGACTCTGGTCCACGTGGATCATTTCGTGGGCCATGACGGCCGCGATTTCCGCGTCGGAGCGCAGCCGCTCCAGCATTTTCGACGTAAAAAAAATAAAACCGCCCGGAAGGCAGAAGGCATTGGGGACGTCCATGCGCAGAATACGGACCTCGTATGGAATCTTTCGCGTCATGTGAGGCGACAGCCTGCTCACGATCATGGAAAGAAGAGCGATACGGGCGGGGTCCGCGATCAGCTCGTATCGCTCTTCTATTTGCCTGACCGCCTCACGGCCTATTCTTCTTTCTTTGGCCAGTCGAGGGTCGGCGATGCCTTCGTCCTCCGATATGACGCCGGAAGGGAGCGCGGCGTACGCACGAGGACAAAAAACAACGTTCACGCCCATCGATAAAAATATCGACAGGGCCATGAACGAAAAGGTGAAAAGAAAGTTTGACGTAAAAAATTTTGCAGAAAAGAAATTTCCGGAGGTCACGTCTTCCCTCCTCCCATTTTCGTGTAACCGATGAAGGCCGATCGGCCCTGCCTCATTTGCAGCATTTTCTCACGAAGCTGCTGTACGTGCTTTTCCAGTTCGTCCTGGACGTTTTTTTCGGCCTTCATCAGGTCATCGGCCGCATTTCTCGTCTCTGCGAGGTTCTTCTCGAATACGGCGCAATCTTCTCCGGTGAAAATGCCCGCCAGGCTTTCCCAAAAACCGGCGGCGCCCCGAAACTCCTCGAGCCCCATCGCGGGAAGGGCATCCATCCACGTGTCCGACAGCAGCTGTAGCTGGGAGATCACTTCCTGCTTTTCCTGCAGGATCTGGAGCAGCTCCTCCATGTCGCTGTTGAGAATGATGGCTTCGAGTTCCCGGCTGACCATCTTTCTCAGCGTCTGGTACATTCCCAGTTCACGGGCCAAAAGGTTTGTTACCCGGGTCAGGAGATCATCCTGCAATGTTCAGACCTCCCGCTTTACCTCTGTCGGCGGCGGGGTTCGGGGCGACAGGGGCGGAATGAATGTTCTTCATGGCCTTCAGGTCCTCATCCTCGGGGTGAGCGGCCTGATATTCCTTCAACAGCTTCATGAGAGCCTCTTCCCACGTATTTTTCAGCTCTTCCAGCATCGCCCGCACGACGGCGACGTTTTTGACCTCTTTTTTGATGTTGGCCTCCACGAGCTGCTGGTACATGTAATCGTAAAGACGCATCAGGCCGCGGGCCATGTCGCCTCCCTTTTCGGTGTTCAGAGTGACCATAAGTTCGCGAATGACGTCCTGAGCGCGCAGAATTTCTCTGTTGACGAGGTCGAGGTCCTGAATTTTATTGTCCTCTCCAAGCGCAGCTTCCACCATGCGGCAGGAACGTATGCCGATGTCGTAGGTGATCAGAAGAAGCTGTTCTTTCGTCGCCGTCGATATTTGCGTTGCCTGATACGTGTATGGTGCAGCCTGAGATTTGTTTTCCATCTGGACACTCCGATCCTTTCCGCATAACAAAACCTGACGATTGATTTCAGTCAGGTCAGTCGATTTCAGCCAGAAGAACCCTGGACGTCAGCGCTTCCACGCAATCTCTGTCTCCGGGGAATTTTTCCGGGTGCGTGGAGCACTCCCAGCTGCAGGCCATCGCCAGTTCGACGACCCGTTCGGGGGCGGCGCGTTCCTGCAGGCCCGCCGCCATTCCGGCCAGAAGCGCGTCTCCCGTGGCGTAGGCGTACTTCAGCTCCGAAAGGGGAGCTTCGGCAATCCATGCCCTGCCCGGAGACGAAAAGGCGGTCTTCTCCCGGGTAAGGGACATGATCACCCACTGCGTCCCTCTGCCGTGAAGGTTACGGGCACGCTCCATGAAAGCATCCAAGCTCTCCTGTCCGTCTCCGGCAAACGACGTCCGGGACGTCTGATAATCCAGCCTGACGACGGCGGGAGCTTCCTCCAGCGCCGCCTCCAGATCGTTTTCGACCGGAAAGAGAATGACCGGAATCGACGCGTTCCGGGCCAGGCGCATCATCGTCCCGTAGACGGAAACATCGATGCCCGGAGGCAGAGAGCCTCCCATGCAGATCACGTCGCTGCGCGCCAGAAGTCGCTCGTAATTTCGCAAAAAGGCGCTTTTATCCGACGCGGAAATCTCGACCCCCCGTTCGTGCAGCCGGGTCTCGGAGTTGTGCCCGGTGTCGAAGACGCAGACGTTGATCCGCGTTTCCCCTCCGATGTGGATAAAGTTCGTGGAAATACCCTCTTTTCTCAGGGCATCCAGGATATAGGCTCCGTCGAATCCGGCCAGAAAGCCTGTTGCTATCGACGGCAGCCCGAGACGCTTCAGGGTGATGGAAATATTGATTCCGGCTCCACCCGGACTGCGCTGCGACGTCCCTGCCCTGTATCGCCCGCCGGGCTGAAGGCCCCTGACGATAAAGTCCATATCCACGGCCGGGTTGAGCGTGACGGTAAGAATCATGGACTTGAAATTTTACGCCAGAGTTTTGGCGATATCGGCTCCCGAAGAGACCTGGGTTACCTTCGTGACTGCGCCTCTGTGCAACTCGACGAACGCCGGAAGCTGAGAGCGAATTTCCAGCTTGTCGATCATACGTCCGTTTCTGTATCCGTCGATGATGGGAACCTTTTTCCCCTGTTTTTTGGTGAACTCCTCGACCTCGTTCGAGAGGTGGGCCTGTTTTTCGTCGATGCCCGAATAGAAGAACGCCGTCACGGACTCGGGCTCCAGCAGGGTGGAGCGCAGATGAATCTGCTCGTTGATGTATGACGAAGCTCCCATCGCCGCGATGGCGCCGTCGGAAGCCGCCGTTACGACCTGGCGCAGATGTTTGTTGCAGACGTCCCCCGCGGCGAAGATTCCCTCGATCGACGTCTCCATCTTCTCGTTGACGAGGATCCAGCCCTCTTTCGTGGCTTTGACGAGGCCTTTGACGCACTCGTCATAGGGCGCCTGTCCCACGAACATGAAGACGCCCGCGACCTTTAGATTGGAGATTTCGCCCGTTTTGACGTTTTTGAGGACGATATTTTCGACCGCTCCGTCACCCTCGATGCGTTCCACGACGCTGTTCCAGACGGGAACGATCTTCGGGTTCGAAAGCGCGCGTTCGATCGCGGCGCGGTCCGCGCGGAACTCGTCACGGCGGTGGACGATATACACTTTGGACGCGAAGGTGGTCAGGTAGACCCCCTCCTCGACCGCGGTATTGCCGCCGCCGACGACGGCGATTTCTTCGTCCTCGAAGAAGGCTCCGTCGCACACGGCGCAGTAACTGACGCCCTGCCCGATGTGCTCGGCCTCGCCGGGGCACCCCAGGCGGCGGAAATAAGCGCCCGTGGCGACGATGACCGCCTCCGCCTCGATCTCCCCCTTGTCGGTGACGACGACCTTGCTGTCGCCCCGCAGCTCGACCTTTTTGACCTCCAGGGGCCGGATTTCGGCCTTGAACTTGAGGGCGTGCTCGCGGAACATGTTCCCCAACTCGGGCCCTGTGGCGCGGAGGGTGCCGGGCCAGTTCTCGACCTCCTCGGTGGTGTTGATCTGGCCTCCTGTCGCGCCTCTCTCCAGAAGCAGCACGTCCAGCCCTGCCCGGCGTCCATAAATAGCGGCCGTC
>JAISSA010000256.1 GCA_031273365.1 Synergistaceae bacterium | reverse complement strand
CTCCGCCCTGAATTTTGACCTCCACCATGTCGCCCGGCTGCAGGTCGGAGACGGGACAGCCCTTCACCGGATCGATGACGGGCAGGCAGTTGATCAGGGTCCCCTTGAAGGATTTTTTTCCTCCTCGCTCTCCCGACGGACATCTGCGGCGCTTCTGCCATCCCTGTCCGGCACGACGCCGGGTTCCACAAGATCATGGTGGGACAGGCGTTCGAGGGCGAACTGAAACTCCGGTGGAGACCAGTCGCGAGGGGATCTCGGGATGCTGCATAAGGTCCACGCGGTCGGAAAGAGGAAAGATCTCGAGCAACAGGGTACTCAGCCTGTCCCCGAGGTTTTTTTCGTAGGGCCCCATCTCGGGAATGGCCCTGTTGAAGTCCCTCCATCCCAGATTGACGTCGATGGAAATTTCCGAATACGTCACCCAGAAGACGTTCTCGAGAATCTCGCCGTTTGTACCGTCGATCAGCAGGCAGAACGCGCCCCGCGTATCGCCGCGCTTCGGGGTGAAAAAATAACCCTTCAGCGCGCCGTATTCTTTGGACTCCTCGTTGCTCGGGGGCGTCTGTTCAGTTCCCGCGGGCAAATCCCGTGTGTCTCCCTGCATCGTGTTCGGCATCTGGCTCCATCTCCTTTACGGTGTCGGCGCGGGCCGTTATGGCAGGCGCCGGGGCGCGAGGAGCCTTTGCGGGGTTTCTCGCGCCCTCAACGGACTACTTCACGCTGAAACTTTTGGCGCTCCAGGATTTTCCACGCTTTATTTCGCCGGAGATCAGCTCGAGGTAACGACCAAAACATTTGGGACAACGCTTCGTGGATTCATCAGCGTTGAACTCCACCTCGGCTTTGCACTCCAGGCAGCGGAACTTTGCCACGTTGACTCGCCTCCCTCCATTATGATTCACTGATCGGCTGTGATTCACCGATCGGTGTCCGTCCGGGCACCATATGTCGCACTAATCATAACAGATAATAAATGAAAGATCCGTCGCGGGTCAACGGGAGAAAACAGTGGAACAGCGGCAGGAAAACAGTGAGTAAGAAAACCAGTGTCAACAACTTAAGCAAAACCATGGGGCTCTGCCCCCCGACAAAAACCCCGCAGGGGATTTTTCCCAGTCCCCTGACCCCGTTAAATTTTCTTTAAAAGGAATGCCGATTGAATCCCCGGGTTTTTACAGAGCGCAGATGCGCGGCCCTTCGGTATGCTCCCGCGCCATCGACGCTACGGTGCGCCCGATCAGGGGGTGACGCCAGTCGGGGAGAATCTGAGCCAGAGGGATCAGGACGAAGCCCCTTCTGTGCATCTCGGGGTGGGGGATGCGCAGGTCGGGTTCGTCGAGCACCAGCGAGTCCGCCAGCAGGACGTCGAGGTCGATGACCCGCTCGCCCCAGCGTCGTGTCGTCGTCCGGCCAAGCTGCGTCTCGAGGTCCTTCAGCAGCGTCAGAAGCTCGCGGGGCGGGAGGGTGCAGTCCAGCAGCGCGCAGGCGTTCAGGAAGTGAGGCTGGTCCGCGACGCCCCAGGGGGCGGTCTCGAAGACGTCGCTCGTGTGCGTGACGTCGAGCCTGGCCTGCTTTGGGAACCTGGTCTGCTTCAGAAAAGAGATCGCGTTTTTCAGGTTCAGAAGCCGGTTGCCCAGGTTGCTTCCAAGCCCGAGAGCTACGAGCGGCATGACGAGGCTTCCCGCACGGCGCGGGCCATGGCGAGCGCGCGGCGGTTCTCCTTCACGTCGTGCACGCGGATCATCTGGACCCTTCCCTCCAGCAGGGCCGAAACGGCAAGCGTCCCCGCCAGACGATCGTCCGCGCTCTCCGCGCCTGTGGCGGTCCCCGTGAATTTTTTGCGCGAGTGCCCGATCAGAACGGGACGGCCGAAGACGCTCAGGGTTTCCGCCTCCTTCAGGATCAGCAGGTTGTCCTCTCCCCGCTTTCCGAAGCCCAGCCCGGGGTCGAGAACGAGTCGCTCCCGGGCAAGCCCGGCGTGCTCCGCCGTCGCCATTTTTTCCCGGAACCAGACGTCGATGTCCCCCAGCAGGTCGTCGTAAGGCACCGTGTGCTGCATGTCGGCGGGGGTCCCCCTGATGTGAGAAAGAATGCAGGGCAGCCCCGTCCCGGCCGCGCAGGCGAGCATGTCGGCATCCAGCCCGAAGCCTCCGACGTCGTTGATGATGTCGGCCCCCTCCCGCGCCGCCTCCAGCGCCACCTTCCCCTTGTACGTGTCGACGGACAGAACGGCGTCGGGGAAGGCGTTTCTCAGGGCCCTCAGGGCCGGGACCAGTCGGGCGAGTTCCTCGTCTCCGCCGAGCGGGAGAGAGCCGGGGCGCGTCGACTCCGCGCCGACGTCCAGAACGTCCGCCCCGTCCTCCAGCATCGTTTCGGCGCGCCGCAGCAGGTCGTCGAGGTTTTTGAGCCGGCTTGCGGGGTAGAAGGAGTCCTCCGTCAGGTTGAGGATCCCCATGACCTTCGTCCGGTCGTCCAGTCGAAGTTCGCGTCCGCGGGGAAGGGAAAGGGTCCACCCGGAGACGGAGGCGTTGTTCAGCGCCTCCGTAAGCGCCTCGCGCAGCTCCTTCAGGCCCCAGCAGTCCATGGCCTTCAGCTTTTGAAGAAGGGCCCTCAGTTGTCCGCCTGTAGCAATCAGAAGAACGTCGCTGTGCCCGACCTGTCCGTCGATGACGTGCCGGCCCACCACGGCGTCCCCGCCGCGTGCCAGCAGTTCCTGTTTCAGAAAGGCGGCGGCCCGAAAATCGACGTGACGAATATAAAGGTGTTCCGTGCGGCGTTTGGGCTGAAAGTACGCGCTCGATCGCGGGTCAGCGCCGATGCGCGCGCAGACGGCCTCAAGTTCGCACGCGGCGCGGATGTTCAATAGAGAAACAGAAACAGGAGAAACAGACATGTCGACCTCCCAAATAATAAAAATAATCTAAACCGATGTCAACAACAAAAAAATTAACGGGGTCAGGGGACTGAGTCCCCTGCGGGGTATGGGGCAGAGCCCCATGGTTTTGGCCTTAAGTTCCTGACACTGAAATTATACCTCCCGCCCTGGTCTCTCTTTTTCGATACGTAGTAATCCTGAATCTTCTCTTCTCATTTTACCCTCAACTCCTGACCTATTGACAATAAGAGGGAGGGTTGCTAATCTACCCATAGGTTATCGATATTGGCACTCATTGGAAGAGAGTGCTAATATAAAAACCGGAGGGCAATGTTTATGCTGACGGAAAGGCAACTGGGAATTGTTCTGGCGGTGGTCTACGAGTACATCAGGACGGGAGAGCCTGCGGGGTCGCGCACCATAACGAAGAAGTACATCCGGGGTCTGAGCCCGGCGACGATTCGCAACGAGATGGCGGACCTCGAGGAAATGGGGTATTTTTATCAGCCTCACACCTCGTCGGGGCGGCTCCCGACGGCGAAGGCGTACCGCGTCTACGTGGATTCGGTGACGTCGCGCGAGCGGATGCGCCCGCGCGAAACGGGGGAGTGGCAGAAGGAAATCGAAAGCCGGCGCAGCGGAATCGAGGATTTGCTGAGCTACGTCACGCATATGCTCGCCCGCCTGACCAGCTACGTGGGCGTGGCGGCCGTCCCCGGTCTGGACGACGCCGAAATTCAGCACATCGACCTGATGTCGCTGGGCGGGACGAATATTCTGGCCCTGATCGTGCTTCGGGGAGGTCTGGTGCATCATTCTCAGTTTTCCCTGTCCTGCGAGACCGACCCCGCTCTGATAGAGGAGCTGGCGCGGCGCATCAACACCGTGGCCTCGGGGAGGACGTGGACCGAGGTGAGGAGCGTCCTTTACGATTTTGTGCTGAACGGTCTGGAGGACGTCGAGGAGGCCTGCAGGATGGCGATCACGGAACTGGACCGGTTTCTTACCGTACAAAATTACCGTTTTTTCAGCAGCGGAGCTCAACATATCCTGAACCTGCCGCACTTCCAGACTCTCGGGCGGTTGCAGGCGGTCCTGTCCCTTCTGGAGCAGGAAAAGCCTCTTTCTACGATGATCGAGCGATGCAGGCAGTCGGCCTCGCTCAGGGTCAGCATCGGAGAGGAAAACGGGTCCGAGGGAGTAGAGGGAATGGAGGAGAACTCCATGATTCTCATTCCGGCGCACACGCGCCAGCAGAAGGCCATTCTGGGTCTGATAGGGCCTCTGCGGATGGACTACGAGCGTTCGATAAATATTCTGGAGGCGATGGTGGACGCCCTGGGGAGGGAATAGGTATATGAGGACAGACTGGATCGACGGGATAGGCGATATGGAAGAAGATACGAAAAACAATATGGAAGAAGATATGGAGGAAGATGCGGAACAGGACGAGGATGTGCAGGACGATATAAGAGAGAAGAGAGACAGGAAAGAGAAGCGTCCCCTCGACAGGCTCGGAAGCGGCCCCGTCGACGTCGGGAAGAAAGAGAACGGAGCGCCGGAAAAAAAGAAGGACGAGAAAGAAAAAGAACCGGAAAAGCCAAAAGAGGCGTCGGATGCGGAGGGCGTCATCGAGAGCCTGAGAAGCGAACTTGCCCTTGCCCGGGCGGACCTCTACAACTATCGGCAGCGGGTCGAGCGGGACCGCGCCCGTAATCGGAAGCTGATCTCCGAGGACAGGGCCGCCGAGTTTCTTCCGGTGCTCGACAACCTTGACAGGGCGCTCCTCGTCCCGGAGGATACGAGCGCGAAGGACGTGCTTATGGGCGTTCGCATGGTGCAGCGCCAGTTTCTCTCGGTGCTGGAGGACATGGGCGTCACCGTTATCTCCGCGGAGGGGGGCCGTTTCAATCCTCAGTTGCACAACGCGGTCGAGACGGAATTTGTCGACGACCCCGCACAGGACGAGATGGTTTTGAGCGAACTCGTGCGCGGCTATAAAACTTCCGACCGCGTCCTGCGCGCGGCGCACGTGCGGGTGGGGAAACTGAGGAGCGATAAAAGCGCTGACTGATGCTGATTGATTGAGCAGGAACCTTGAGGACCGGCGGTCTTTAAGTTTAAGTTTAAAACAATAAAATTTTCAGGGGGAATTTGGGTATGTCCAGGGTAGTGGGAATCGATTTGGGAACGACAAACAGTTGCATCGCGGTACAGGAAGGGGACCAGACCACCATCATCTCCAACGCGGAGGGAATGCGCACGACGCCCTCCGTCGTCGCCTTCACGAAGGAGGGCGAACGTCTGGTCGGCCAGCTTGCCAAGCGTCAGGCCATCGTCAACTCGGACCGCACCATCATCTCCATCAAGCGTGAGATGGGTTCGGAATACCGCGTTGCGGTCGACGACAAAAAATACTCGCCGCAGGAGATCTCCGCGATGATCCTGCAGAAGCTGAAACACGACGCAGAGGAGTACCTCGGAGAACCGGTGACCCAGGCGGTCATCACCGTCCCGGCCTACTTCACGGACGCCCAGCGGCAGGCCACCAAGGACGCGGGCACCATCGCCGGGCTGGAGGTGCTGCGCATCATCAACGAGCCCACGGCCGCCTGTCTGGCCTACGGCGAAAACAAGCAGGAAGAGCACAAGATCCTCGTGTTCGACCTGGGCGGGGGGACCTTCGACGTCTCGATACTGGACGTGGGGGAGGGCGTGTTCGAGGTTCTGTCGACGTCCGGCGACAACCGCCTCGGCGGCGACGACTGGGACAACCGCATCGTGGACTGGATGACGTCCGAGTTCAAAAAGCTGGAGGGCGTCGACCTGCGGAACGACCGCATGGCGATGCAGCGCCTGCGCGAGGCGGCGGAGAAGGCGAAGGTGGAGCTCTCCTCCATGATGGAGACCACGATTTCCCTGCCGTTCATCACCGCGAACCAGACCGGCCCCAAGCACATGGAGATGAAGCTCTCCCGCGCGAAGTTCGAGGAGATGACCTCCGACCTGATGGATCGGACGATCACCCCGACGAAGCGCGCAATCGAGGACTCCGGGCTGAAGGCCGAGGAGATCAACAAGATTTTGCTGGTGGGCGGATCGACCCGTATGCCGATGGTTCAGAAGAAGATCGTCGAGCTGCTGGGCAAGGACCCGACCAAGGGCATCAACCCCGACGAGTGCGTCGCCGCGGGCGCGGCCATCCAGGGCGCGATCCTGACGGGCGAGCACAGGGACATCGTGCTGGTCGACGTCACGCCCCTGTCCCTCGGGCTCGAGACGCTGGGCGGCGTTTTTACGAAGATCATCGAGCGCAACACGGCCATCCCCGCGTCCAAAAGCCAGGTCTTCACGACGGCGGCCAACAACCAGACGCAGGTCGAGATCATGGTCCTGCAGGGCGAGCGCGCCATGGCGAACGACAACGTGAAGCTCGGCCAGTTCGTTCTGGACGGCATTCCGCCGGCGCCGCGCGGTATCCCTCAGATCGAGGTCACGTTCAATATCGACGTCAACGGCATCCTGAACGTCACGGCCCGGGATAAGGGGACGGGCAGGAACCAGAAGATCACGATCCAGTCCTCCAACCTCTCCAAGGATGACATCGAGCGCATGAAGAACGAGGCGGACTCCCACGCCGACGAGGACACTAAAAAACGCGCGCTCATCGAGGTTCGCAACGAGGCGGACGCGGTGCTGTTCGCCGCGGAGAAGCTGGTCTCGGAGCAGGGCGGCAAAATGACCGCCGACGAGAAGGGTAAAATCAACTCCGCCATCGAAGATCTGAAGAAGTCCATGAATTCCGAGGACGCCGATCGCCTGAGAAACGCGAAAAACGGCCTGGAGAGGGTGCTTCAGGAATTTTCGACCCGCCTTTATCAGGAAGCGGGTTCCTCGGGCTCCTCTTCCGCGAATGACGACTATCGGAAGCCGGAGAATGACGGCGCCTCTTCTCCCGACGGAGACACCGTCGACGCCGAATTCACCGACGAAGGAAAGTAAGGTGTCGTAAGCCGCCGACGGACAGTGCTATACTGTATAACCCGACGGCTTGTGAGGCCATTCACGGAGAGGGAATATTATGAAGGTCTCTCTCCGTTTTTGTGCAATCCCGCAGGAGATCGTGTTTAGGATAAGAAATAAAAAAATGAAACGCTGAATTACGGGGTGTTGTCTTTTGGAAGATCTATATCAGATATTGGGCGTTTCACGCGAGGCCTCGCAGGCGGACATCAAAAAGGCATACCGCCGGCTTGTCCGGGAGTACCATCCGGACACGAACCGTGATAACCCGGAGGCCGAGGAAAAATTCAAGAAGGTCAACGCGGCATACTCCGTCCTCGGCGATCCCGAAAAACGCGCCCGCTACGATCAGTTCGGCACGGCCGACGGAGAGGGGGGAAGCCCCTTCGAGGGAGGTTTCGGCGGGTTCGGGGACCTCTTCGGGGATCTGTTTTCACAGGTCTTTGGGGGAGATATGGGCGGTCGGCGCGCCAATCCCAACGCGCCGCGGCGTGGGGCCGATCTCCAGATGAGCGTCGGCGTCACGTTGCTGGAGGCCGCGAACGGCGTAGCCCGCAACCTGGAAATTCCCCGGTGGGAGAGCTGCGTGACCTGCGGAGGGACCGGCGCAAAACCGGGCACCTCTCCGAAAACCTGCGAGACCTGCGGAGGGCGCGGTCAGGTCGAGAACGTTCAGCGCACGCCTTTCGGGCAGTTTGTATCCGTCAATACCTGCCCCCGCTGTCAGGGCCGGGGACAGGTTATCGTGGAACGCTGCCCGGACTGCAGCGGCAACGGACGGATTCGTAAAAACCATAAAGTCGAGGTGAAAATTCCGGCGGGGGTGGAGACGGGAACGCGCCTGCGCATCTCCGGCGAGGGAGAGGGCGGCATGAACGGAGGCCCGCCCGGCGATCTGTTCCTCGTCCTCGACGTCGAACGCCACCGGGACTTCGAGCGGGACGGCGGCGACCTTCACAGCCGCCTTCTTCTGAGCTGGCCCCAGGCGGTGCTGGGGACCTCCGTGGATATTCCCACACTGATCGACGGCGAGGAAAAAATAGAGGTCCCCGCGGGCACAACGCACGGTCAGGTCCTGAAGGTCAGAGGCAGGGGAATGCCCCGGCTGCGCGGCCCGCGCGGGCGCGGCGACCTTTACGTCCACGTGTTCATCGACGTCCCCTCGAAGCTCAGCGACAGGCAAAAGGCCCTTATCGTCGAACTGGCTCAGGAAATGAAGGTGCCCGTTCCCGTCGCCGCCTCCGAAGAGGGCAGCATCTTCGACAAATTTAAAAAACTTTTCGATTAGGTGAGAGATCATGGCCGTGCAGTATAAGGATTATTACGAAATTCTGGGGCTGCCGCGTACGGCGTCGCAGGACGATATCCGCAGGGCCTACCGAAAACTTGCGAAAAAATATCATCCGGATGTCTCGAAGGAAAAAAACGCGGATACCCGCTACAAAGAAATCAACGAGGCCTACGAGGTCCTGAAAGACCCGGACAAGCGGGTCAAATACGACACTCTGGGGCCAAACTGGGAACAGGGGCAGAATTTCACGCCCCCGCAGGACTGGCAGGGCGGCCCTCGCGTCGAGTTCGGAGGCGACTTCAGCGACTTCAGCGACTTCTTCAAAACGATTTTCGGCGGCAGCGGCGGTTTTGGAGACATCTTCGCGGGCGCGAACGGGCATTACCCGAACGGCCATTCCCCAAACGGGCGTTCCCGCACCGTACAGCGCGACAGCGAGATCGAACTGTCCCTGTCGCTCGAAGACGCGGCCAGAGGCGGCCTTCGCACGCTTACCCTTCGTTCCTCGCCCCACGCCGAGCCGCGGACGCTCAACGTCAATCTGCCGCGCGGCATCGTCGACGGGTCCCGTATCCGCCTGCCGGGCAAGGCCGCGAGCGGCGGCGACATCTACGTGACGGTCCATATCGCCCCGCATCCCGTCTTCGAGGTCAGCGGACACAACCTGACCCGCAGCGTGAAAATTACGCCCTCGATGGCGGTTCTGGGCGGGATGATGGACGTCGAAACCCTTGCCGGAAACGTTGAAATGAAGATTCCGCCCGGGGTGCAGGGCGGGCAGAAGCTGCGGCTCAGGGGCAGGGGCCTTCCCCGCCGCGACGGCGAGGGCAGCGGAGACCTGTTTGTCCGCGTTGAAATCGCTGTTCCCAAACGGCTGACGGACCGGCAGAGGGAGCTCTGGGAGGAACTGGCGAGGCTGGAAAAAACTGATTGAGCCAGAAACGCAGGGCTCCGCCCCGCACCCCGCTCAGGGGCCGTGGGCCCCTGAGAACCCCGTTATTTATCGGGTACGGATGTTAACGCCTACGGATGTACCCCCATCGGTTGTCCCGTTCGACCGCGGCCAGGCCTTCGCTGAAGGGGCGCGCGTTGTCGTACGTCGCGTCGATCGCTATTTTTCCGTTCACGTCGATATACCCCCACCGCGCGTCCGTGGCCACGGGGGCCAGTCCGTCGCTGAAGGCTCCCGCCCCGTTGAAGCGGCGGGGGATGACCTCCCGTCCCCGGACGTCGATGTAGCCCCAGTCCCTCCATCTTTCCGGGCCGCGCACGGACGCGCGTCCGTTGTGAAAAGCCCCGCCTTCGTCGTAGCGCGGCTGCACGACGAAGCGCCCGGACCGGTCGACGTATCCGACCTTCCCCTCGAATTCGACCGGGGCCAGACCTTCGCTGAAGGCGTCGGCCCGAAGAAAACGGGGGCCGATCAACATGCGTCCCCGGGCGTCGATGAAGCCCCACAGCCCGTTTCTTTTGACGGGGGCCATTCCTTCCGAAAAATTCCCCGCGCTCTCATAGGCGGGGGGGATGACGTACTTTCCCGTAAGGTCGATATACCCCCACTGTCCGTAAGACTGAACGGCCGCGACCCCCTCCGAGAAGGGAGTCGCCTGGTCGAAACTTCTGCCCTCGAACGCGACCTCGCCCCGCAGGTCGATGAACGAGCCGCCCGCAAAGGCGAATCCCCCGGAGAAGTCCCCGACCTCCGGGCCCCTGTGCTCGAAGGGAACGGCAACCCGGCCCGCGCGGTCGATGTAGCCCCACAGGTCGCCCGACCTCACCGCCGCCAGCCCTTCGCTGAAGTCACGGGCGTCGGAATAGACGAAATCGACGACGATCTGCGCCTCGCGCGCCCCGACCTCCGCAACTCCACAGACCATCGACGACAGAAACGCAATCAGGCAGAACACGCACCACCGAACAAAGCGTCTTTGCATTCTTCTAAAACCTCCTTCATTAAATTCAGGGAAACCCTCCTAAAGCCATTTCCATGTCGAAATTATAGCTCACGCGCTTCGTTGGTAAACGCCAGCTTTTGCCCAGGGTGGGCGATGTGGGGTTTAAACGCTTACCTTTGTTGTTCCATGCGCCGGATTGGCGCAGATTTGGGTTGGTGCAGAAGTCTTGTTTTATTTCGTCGTCGGAGTACAATTTACGTAGTTAAAATACAGGATATATCTGGCGGGTTACTGAAGGAGTTTTTATTGTGGACGTTGTGAGGGAGGGTCGTGTTGTCGCCGTCTGTCGGGCGGAGGCGAAGGGCATGCAAAAGGCCGACGTCGGCGAGGCCCTGCTGGTTGAGGGCATGGGGGTGGAGGGTGACGCTCACTTCGGGTTCGGGCATCGCCAGGTCAGCCTGCTCAACGCCGAGGAGGCCGCCAGAATCCGGCAGAAGGTTCCGAACCTGAAGGCGGGAGATTTTGCGGAGAACCTTCTGGTCGAGGGCTTCGATTTGAAGAAACTCCGTCTGGGCGACCGCATCCGGGTTGGGGAGACCGAGCTGGAGGTCATGCAGATAGGAAAGGAGTGTCACGCACACTGTGCCATTTACGAGGCGGCAGGCGACTGTATCATGCCCCGTCTGGGGATTTTCTGCCGGGTGCTTCGGGGAGGGATGGTCCGCAGGGGCGATGACGTGGGAATGTGCGCCCTGAGTTCAACCTGACAGTCATTTATAATGGGATTCTCAAGGGCCTGGGCCCTTGAGTGGGGTGCAGGGGCGAAGCCCCTGAAGATAGTTCCCCAGCCCTCGTAAATAAGGGGGTTTCAGCCGAGCGAGCGAGGGAACACGTTCCCCTGCCCCCATGAATTTAAATTTAGAAAGGATGGTTGTTACATTGTCGTTAACCAATAATAAAGCCGTCAACGCCTGGGTGGAAGAAATGGCCTCGATGACCCGACCGGACGAGGTTGTCTGGATCGACGGGTCCGAGGAGCAGTTGAACGCTCTGCGGGCTCAAAGCGTGGCGTCGGGCGAGATCCTCGAGCTGAACCGGGAAAAGCTGCCGGGCTGTTACCTGCACCGTACCGCCGTGAACGACGTCGCGCGCGTGGAGCACCGCACCTTCATCTGCTCTCGCAAACAGGAGGACGCCGGCCCGACCAACAACTGGATGGACCCTGTGGAGATGTACGCAAAACTGCGTAAACTTTACGACGGCGCGATGAAGGGCCGCACGATGTACGTCATTCCCTTCTCCATGACCGTGCCGGAGTCGCCCTTTGCCAAGTTCGGCATCGAGCTGACCGACTCGATATACGTCGTTTTGAACATGGCCATCATGACCCGCATCGGCGTCCGCGTGCTGAAGTGCCTGGACGCCTCAAAAGACCCTTCTGATTTTACGAAGGGGCTCCATGCCAAAGCCGGCATCGACGAAGAGAACCGTTACATCGTCCAGTTCCCGGAGGACAACGCCATCTGGTCGATCAACTCCGGTTACGGCGGAAACGTGCTGCTGGGCAAGAAGTGTTTCGCGCTGCGCATCGCGTCCTACCTGGGGCGCAACGAGGGCTGGATGGCGGAGCATATGCTGATTCTGGGGCTGGAGAACCCCAAAGGCGAGGTGCGTTACGTCGCCGCCGCCTTCCCTTCCGCCTGCGGCAAGACCAACCTGGCCATGCTGATTCCGCCGGAGGTGTACAAAAAGAAGGGTTATAAGGTCTGGTGCGTCGGCGACGACATCGCGTGGCTGCGCGTCGGCCCGGACGGCAGGCTCTGGGCGGTGAACCCGGAGGCCGGTTTCTTCGGCGTGGCCCCGGGCACCAACATGAAATCCAACCCCAACGCGCTGCAGACCTGCCAGAAAAACACCATCTTCACCAACGTCGTGCACAATCTGGACGACAACACCATCTGGTGGGAGGGGCTGGATAAAAATCCGCCGAAGAACGCCCTCAACTGGAAGGGCGAGAAGTGGGACTCGTCCGACGGTTCCGTCGGCGCGCACCCCAACAGCCGCTTCACCGCTCCGGCCGCTCAGTGTCCCTGCATTTCGAGCGAATTCGAGGCCCCGCAGGGCGTGCCGATCTCCGCGCTGATCTTCGGAGGCCGTCGCGCGAAGACGGCGCCGCTCGTCTATCAGTCCCGCGACTGGGACCACGGGGTTTTCGTGGGGTCCATCATGGCGAGCGAAACCACCGCCGCGGCAGCCGGAGCGGTGGGCGTGGTTCGCCGCGATCCGATGGCGATGCTGCCTTTCTGCGGTTATCACATGGGCGACTACTTCACGCACTGGCTGGAGATGGGCAAAAATATCCCCAACCCGCCGAAGATCTTTAACGTCAACTGGTTCCGCACCGACGAGAACGGCAAATTCATATGGCCCGGCTACGGCGAGAACCTGCGTGTCCTCGACTGGATCGTCCGTCGCGCCTTCGGCGAGGCCGACGCCGTGGAGGGCCCCATCGGCTGGCTGCCCCGGGCGGAGGACATCAGTCTGGAGGACCTGGACGTCTCCCTCGATACCCTGAAAAACCTGCTCTCGGTGGATAAGACCCTCTGGAGGGAGGAAGCGAAGGGAATTCACGAGTTCTACGCCAAATTTGGCGACAAACTTCCGGCGAAGCTGAAGGAAGAGTTATCCACGCTCGAGAAAAATCTGGCGTGAAAAAATAAGGTTGCTGCCCCATTTGACATCGATGGGGCAGCCGTAAGCCTTCAAACCCCGCATCTCCCACCCAGGCAAAAGCTGAACCATTCTGCGGGTTCTGCAACGGGGAGAAATTCCCCCGATCATCAGCGCTAAGACATTCCATAATGTACCGACGGATTCGTCGCTTTTTCTGGTCTCGGACCCTCCCAAATACGTGTCGCCTCCGGAGGGCCGCCTTTTTGGGTGGTTCACGCCCTCACGGGCGTGTGAGTTGAAACGTCAGGTGCGAGGCGGCGGCGTAAGGTGTATAGGGTGTATAATAGGATGGAAGGAATATCCGCCTGGGAGAGGGGTTGTTCCCGGGCTGCCGGGACGGGGCGCTACCCCCACCTCGGACTTACGCCCTAACGTGGGTTTAGAGTGTCAGAATGAGCCGAATTAGTTCGGCGATGGCTGGTAGAAGCTGGACCACAGCGACTGCCAGCTTTATTTTTTCCTCCACCTGAGCGCTGTCAATAAATACAGGGCATAAAGGAGTAGAATTTTATGGTTTTATCAGACATTGCAGGAAAAGAAGTAAAAATCTTTTTGAACAGGTATTGGCGTTTTTTCCCGTATTGTGCTTTGCTTCTGGCGCTTC
>JAISSA010000193.1 GCA_031273365.1 Synergistaceae bacterium | reverse complement strand
TAAAAAGCCTCTTTTTTTTCTATCCCCGGAACTCCCAAAACCGGGGCGACCGCCATAGCCGCGCACGCCGGTTCGTCGGCCGCGGGGCGGTAGGCCAATTGCCAGAAAAGACGGACGTCGACGCCCGCGGCCTTCAACCAACCGTACGCGAGCAGCAGTTTTTCGCGGAGCGTCCACGGGGCCTCCGCCGGAATTTCCCGCGGCCCGTCCGACAGGAGTTCCGGTTGTTCGTAAATCCACTTCAAGACGTTTTCCACAGCCCGGGCCTCGGCCCGTTTACCGGACTCCCGCACCTTTCCGACGACGGACGGGGGCTCGGGAAGCCGCGCCGCCTCCAGCTCCTTGACGGAGCGGACCGCGGCCTCCCTCCCCTCTCGGGAGCCGAACGCGATGTAGCCGCGGGAGTCGCCGCGCAGAGAGAACCGGAACGCCTCCGTGTTGATCACCCGCCACTCGTAAACCATGCGATCATCCACGTTGCTGGCCTTGGGAACCGCGTCCGCGTTGGAGCCGTAATAAAACGGATGCCCAGCCGGCACCGTCACCCGAAGCGCCGTCTCCCACACGGGAAGGGGCTCGGCGACCCAGACCAGGTCCTCGACGGAGAGTTTTTCGGGGAACAGCTCCCGGTAAGAGACGACCAGAATGAACTCGTCGGGAAGATTCGAAAAAGCGGCGACCCGCATCGTGTCTCCCGTCGAGGCGATTTCCAGCGCGTCCATGATTTTCTCGCCGCTGCCGGGGGAATAGGCCGACGCCTCCAAAATTTCGGCATGTCCGGACCGGGGCACGGGGACGTTCCATAAAAGCCAACGCGGATCCAGCCCTTTGCGGCCCAGCAAAATCCACAGGCTTTTGCGCTCGATGCCCCCCTCCGGCGCGATCCTATAGTCGATCCGCTTCAGCCATATCACCCCGTCGGAACCGGGATACGTGGAAAAATCCGGATTCAACTGGATCATGGAGGGGATGTCGTAGGTAAAATCGAAATCGTCCGCGTCCGCCGCAAGGGCCCGCGGACACCATAAAAGCGCCGCCGATAAACCCAATAATCCCCATAAACTCAATGATCCCGACAAGCCCAGCAATTTCAAAAACCCTACCCATAGGTCGATCGAGAAAATCGAGCGCCTCCACGGTTTTCTTGTCAGGCGTCTCATCGATTGCTCTCCTTTTCCATTTTTCCGTAAACGTCAAACGTCAAACGTCAGCGGGTTTCCAGCCGAACCCGGCTATACGTTTTTGCCGCAGCAATGTTTGTATTTTTTCCCGCTGCCGCAGGGGCAGGGATCGTTGCGCCCCACCCTCACGGATTTCCTGACGGGTTCCGGCTTGCCCTCCCCGGCCTGAAACGCGGTTCCCCTTTGCCTCGGGTCGGCGTAGCCCTCCGCCCCGCGCCAACCGAGCGCGGGCGCGTCGCGCCCCTCCGAGAACTTGCGCTCGCGGCGCTTTCCGTCGTCCGAAATGACGCGAACCCTGAAGAACTGCTCCGCAAAGGACTCCCGAACCCGCAGCATCATCTCCTGAAATAGATTATACGATTCGAACTGATATTCCAACAGGGGGTCCTTTTGTCCGATGGCGCGCAGCCCTATGCCGCGCCTCAGTTCGTCCATGCCCAGCAGGTGGTCGCGCCAAGCGTCGTCCAGCGTATTCAGGACGACGTAGCGCAAGAGACCCCGGGCCACCTCCGGGGAGAGGTCGAGGATTTTCTTCTCGTAGCGGCTCTTTATGGACGCGATGATCTCGTCGCGCGCGCGCTCCATTCCGGCCCGGCTGTCGAGTTCCGCGATCCCCTCTTCGCTGCCGGGGCCGAAGATCGCCTTGACGCGCAGCGCGGCGCGCTCGGAGTCGGGTTCGTCCTCCTCGGGGAAGTAGCGATCCAGGATTTCCTCCAAGACCCCCTGGAGGATTCCCCAGCCGTAGTCGACGATGTCTTCCTCCTGCAGGATCGTGTGCCTTTCGGTGTACACGGCCTCGCGCTGGTGGTTCATGACGTTGTCGTAGGCCAGAAGCTGTTTTCTGATGTCGAAGTGCATCTGCTCGACCTTGTGCTGCGAGGATTCGATGACCTTGGAGAGCATGGAGGATTCTATCGCCTCCCCGTCCGCCATCCCCAGCTTGCCCATGAGCCCCTGTATCCGCTCGGAGCCGAAAAGCCTCAGCAGATCGTCCTCCAATGAAAGGTAGAAACGGCTTCCCCCGGGGTCGCCCTGACGGCCGGCGCGGCCTCGGAGCTGATTGTCGATGCGCCGGGATTCGTGCCGCTCCGTGCCGACGATGGCCAGCCCGCCGAGCGCCACGACTCGGTCGTGCTCCTCCTGGCACTTGGAATGGAAATACCCCAGATGCGTCTCGTAGGCCTCTTTGATGCGCGCGAAAGCGCCGCTCAAAAAATCGAAATATTCGCCGCCGCCGCCGTTGCCCGCCGCGCCGTTGCTCGTCGAGCCATAAAGACGCCTGTCCCGAAGGTAGTTCCGCGCCAGGTCCTCGGGAAGGATGTTCGTGTATTGAATGAAGTAGCCGAAAACATCGCTCTGCTCCAACGTCTTGATTTTCCAGTCGATCGGCGGGCGCTCGGCGGTGCTTATCGTGCTCAGGAGCTTCTCCTTGGCCAGAAATTCCGGGTTTCCGCCCAGCATGATGTCCGTTCCGCGCCCCGCCATGTTCGTCGCCACGGTGACGGCGCCCAGGTGCCCCGCCTGCGCCACGATGCTGGCCTCCTTCTCATGGTGCTTCGCGTTCAGAACCTGGTGGGGGACTTTGCGCGCTTTCAGGAGCTTGCTGACCCGCTCGGAGTTCTCGATGGACGTCGTCCCCACGAGAACGGGCTGCCCGCGCTCGTTGCACTCCTGCACCTCGTCGGCGACGGCGCTGAATTTCTCCGTCACCGTTCCGTAGATGACGTCGGGGTTGTCGGCGCGGATCATCGGCCTATGGGTCGGGATGGTCACGACCTGGAGGCCGTAGATTTCCTTGAATTCCTCCGCCTCCGTCGCCGCCGTCCCCGTCATGCCCGCCAGCTTGCGGTACATGCGGAAGTAGTTCTGAAGCGTGACCGTCGCCAGGGTCTGGCTTTCGCGCCCGACCTTGACGCGCTCCTTCGCCTCGATGGCCTGGTGGAGCCCGTCGGAATAGCGCCGCAGATCGGAAGAGCGTCGTGTAGG
>JAISSA010000196.1 GCA_031273365.1 Synergistaceae bacterium | reverse complement strand
GTAACAATATATTCTTCCGGGCCTTATTCCTTTGTTTTCTAAAATATACACAGTGAGCCTCCTTCCTACACATTTAATTGTACAATTTAAATGTGTATAAAATCAAGAGGTCTTTTTGGGAAAAATCACTATCTTTAAGGTTTTTGTCAAAAATTTATCGATACACATTTACGTTTTTTGGGGGATTTACGCATTTAACCATGAATACCATCACAGACAAGAGTTTTTAGACAGGCTCTTACACACTTAAATTCAAGATTTTATATCAAGGATGGAGTGTCGTTACAATTTACGGACGGAATTTAGGTTGTAAAATTTTAGATGTTACTAAGTACTAGGCTGGGATGGCTACTTCCATATTTCTGGCGAGGAACCGGGACGCGCGCCTCCGTCGCTCAACGCCCTCATCCGCAGTTGTTCGACCGTCAGGTTTCCGGCCTGCAGCGTTTCTTCCGGGCATGCCCCATTGTTGAAAACGGCAATTCTGTCGGCGATCTGCAGCAGTTCTTCTTCCTCGGTGGAGACCACAACGACGCACTTTCCGTCACGTGCCATGCCGCGAATGACCTCGTAAATATCCTGTTTTGCGCCGATATCGACGCCTTTGGTCGGCTCATCGAGGAGCACTAGTTCCGCGTTCTGGGCTATAATACGCCCAAAGAGCGCTTTTTGCTGATTGCCCCCAGACAGCGACTGAATTGGCCCAGACAACTGTCCCTGAGTGCCGAAGCGCGAAAGAACACTTCGAGCGTAAGTGTCCGCCTCTCTGTCGTCGAGAAGAAAGAAGCGCCTGAATCGGCTTAGCATCGGCAGCACCACGTTTTTCAGCACCGACATCTGTGGGATGAAGCCGTCTTTTTTGCGTTCTTCGGTGAGATAAGCCACGCCGCGTTTGATGGCGTCCGAAGGCGAGGAGGCGTGACAGGAAACGCCGTCGAACAGCACGTCGCCAGCAGTGATTTTCTCCATTCCGTAAAGCGTTCGGCAGAACCTGCTCCGGCCGGACCCGACGAGCCCGTAAAGCCCCAATATTTCTCCCGGATAGACCTTCAGGTTGACGCCCCTGAGCCCCTTCGTTCGCAGGTTTTTGACGACGAGCCTCGGGTTGGACTCGGCGGACGCGCTGAATGGAGTGTGAGGGATCCGCGCTTCTTCGAGCTTTTTCCCGACAATCGCGTCCACAACTTCGTTTTTGTCTATCCGGGGAGTCGAGGCCCGGTACACCACCACGCCGCCCGTCAGAACGGTCGCGTCATCGCAATGGTCCAATATCTCGCTCACCTTATGAGTGACCACCGCGACCCCTATTTGCTTTTCCACAGCGATGCGTCTGACGCCAGCCAACAATTCCTCGGCACGCCGGACCTCGAGTGCTGTGGTAGGTTCGTCCAGGAACAGGTATCTGGCGTTCCTGTCCAGGTTGATGATGATTTCTATCATCTGCCGCTGCGGATGGCTAAGGTCCCTGACCAAAGCGTCAGGAAGAATCGGGAGGTCGTGTTCTTCGAGAAGCCGTGCCGTATGAGCTCGCATTTCGCGTTCCATCCTGATGCCGTGAACGGACAGTTCGCGCCCCAAAAAAACGTTTTGCGTCACCGAAAGCTGGGATATCAGGCGTAATTCTTGATAAACGCAGGCGATTTGACTGGAAAGAGCGTCGCGCGGCGAGTTTAGCACTACCGCGCGACCGTTCAGAATCAGCTCCCCGGAATCGTATCCGCAGGCACCCGCCATTATCCTGAGCAAAGTGGATTTTCCCGCGCCGTTATGGCCGAAAAGTCCATGCACCCTCCCCGGGCTTATTTCGAAGTCGACGCCGTGGAGAACGCGCACTCCCGAAAAAGACTTTTCCAGGCCTCTGACCGCATAGGAATCGACGGGCATTTTACGACTCCATGCCTTTAGGTCAATAGGCCTTCGAAAGAACGTCCTTCGCGTTCTCTTCGTTGACGAGAAGAGGCGGGCTCATGTACTTCGGTTCGAGCTTCTCGCCTTTCATGTGCTTGACCGCGTTTTCCACGACGATCTGAGCCAGCCTGTCGGGTTCTTGGATGGCCCCCGCCTTCAGGAGGTCGTCGTCGATGATCATCTGCACTCCGACTTTGTCGACGAAGGCATAGAGCTTCACCTTGTCCTGCATTCCAAGCTGCTCTATGGCCTTGGCCGCTCCGATTGCCGCAGGTTCCGTGTCGGAATAGATGATGTTCATGTTAGGGTTTCCCATCAAAAGCTCCTGCGTCACCTTAAGAGCTGTGGTTTCCTCGACCTTGCCGTTGACGACGACCGGATGGACCTTTATGTTCGGACTCTTCGCAACGGCCTCTTTGAAGCCGTCGTCCCGCGTGTTCGCCGATACCGACGTCGGCTCGCCGATAATGCCCACATAAGCCTCCACGCCGTTGAGGTCTTTGACGAGCTGTTCGCCGATGTAGACTCCCCCCATTTTTTGATCGGTTTCCACGGCCTGAACCATGGTCGCTTCCTGCTGTTTCATCATTTCGGGGTCCGGAAGCAGGTTGACCGTTATAACGGGGATATTAGCCTTATTGAGCTCGAGAACGGACGCGACGCCCGGCCCGGAACTCGTGCAGTTGAGCGCCACGAAGTCCACTTTCTGCTCGACGAAGCTCTGGACCTGGGAGAGCTGCTTCAGGTCGTCGTTGTCGGCGATGAGAACGCGAACCTCAAATCCGTTCTTTTCCCCGTTTTCCAGAAAACTTTTCCTCATCGTGACGTAGTACGGATTGGTTAGGTTCGGCAACGACACTCCGAGGATCGGCTTTTTGTCCGCAGCCTGAACCGGCTGGCCAGACACGAGAACGAACAAAACGACAAGACCGGACAGGATACACGCAGAAAATCTTTTCATTTGCACAACCTCCTCTTATAATATAAGGGGCTTGCTGCCCCTCGACGCCTCCACCGCACCGCACACTCCCCGTCAGGCATTTCCCCTGGAACCAAAATAACTCTTCCACAGTTTTTTCCACGGCAACCGCAGTCGTTTGGACGAGTGAAGCGTGTCGAAGGTGACGCCGCCCAAGATGATGAGACCTATGACCAGGGGCTGCCAGAACGGATTTATGCTCAGAACGTTCATCAGGTTCGACACCGTGGCGATCATGACTGCCCCGATCATCGCCCCCAGGATCGTGCCGATCCCCCCGAAGAGGCTGACGCCACCGACCACGGAGGCCGCTATCGAGAAGAACAGGTCATCTCCGACTCGTCCGGGGTTCGGCGAGCCGACCATGATGCGCGAACCGTATATGAGCCCTCCACAGGCGGCGCAGAACCCGGATATCGCGTAAACCAACACGGTGATTTTCCGAATGTTTATGCCGGCAAGCCGCGACGCCTCCGCGTTTCCCCCCACCGCACAGATATGGGTTCCGGTTACTGTCTTTTTGAGGAATACGGAGGCGCACGCCACCCCCATAACGAGCGCGATGACCGGGAAGGGAACGCCGAGAGGGCGCGATTGGCCGATGAGCGCGTAGCCTTTCTGAGTAATCATGATAAAATTCGCCCCGGTAATAATCTGAGGGATCGATGCCGCTACCCCCTGCATCGCGAAGGTAACGATAAATGGGGGGACACCGGCGTAGTGAATGATCAGTCCGCTGATCATTCCCGTGACGATGCCTATGCCCATCACGAGGACCACGGCCAGGGGCCAGGGGATGCCCGCGTACTGCATCAGAACAGCTGCAAAGACACAGCTCATGGCGACGATGGAACCCGTCGAAAGATCGATTCCCCCCGTCAGGAGCACGAAAGTCTGTCCGAGGCAGAGAAAACCGATGACCGCGCCATTCAACAGAAGTACCTTGACGTTGGAGAGAGTCAGAAAATTCGGTGTGGCAAGATGTCCCACCGCGATGATGCACAACAACACCGCCCCGATCCCCGTTTCCCTGGGCAGGCGGTCCAAAAAGGAACTCCGAATGGCCGGCTCATATGGCTGCGTCATTGTACTCTCTCCTGAAGCGTTGCGAAATTTCTTCATATTTCGTGCGGACCGACTCGTCCCGCTTTTCGGACGGAACGGCGGCGAGTTCCAGCGGGAAGGCCCACCGTTCGCTCATCTCCGCCGTCTCGACGCCGAAAAACGCCGCGGCAGCCTGAACACAGGCGCCGGCGGCAACGGTCTCCGGCACGGTGCAGGTCAGAATTTCTTCCCCCGTCATGTCCGCCAGTATCTGCCTGTAAGAACGGGACCGGGCAGCTCCCCCCGTCAAAATAAAACGGCCTCCGAACCGGACTCCGGATTTTACAAGCGCGTCCCTGCCCTCGAGCAGGCCGCAGACGACTCCCTCCACAGCGGCGCGCGCGAGTTCTTCCCGCGTGGCGTCCGTGCGGAGACCGTGGAGACTGCCTCGCGCGAACGGCAGATTGGGGGTCCTCTCGCCGTCGAGATAGGGAAGCAACGTCAGGCCGCCCGAACCGGGAGGTGCCGACAGCGCCATTTCGTCGAAGGTGGCCGCGTCGACCCCGAGCAACCGTCTGAATTCGTCTGTCACTTTAGCGGCGTTGAGGGTCGTGACCATCGGCATAAAGCGTCCCGTCGCATCGGCATATCCGTTTATCGCCCCGTCCTGAGTGTCGACACAGCCGGTGCGAACGATGCCGTAGACGGTTCCGCTCGTGCCAAGCGAGAGAATCGTATCGCCCTCGCCCGCGCTCAGTCCGAGCGCCGCCGCCATATTGTCCCCGCTTCCTGCGCCGACGGCGGCGCCGGCCAACCCTTCCATCCCCGGAATTTCGCGGACGCCGCCGGACGACGCGCCGGAACCGATTATTTTGGGAAGCTTCCCCGAAAGATCGACCTCCGGCAATGCAAGACGCAGAATTTCTTCGTCCCATGCGTTAACGAAAGGAGAAAAATACCCCGTTCCGGACGATCCGCCCCGCTCCGTCACTGCTTGCCCAGTCAAGAAATACACGATGTAGTCGAAGGGGAGCATGACGCGTTCGGCGACCCCGAGCAGGCCGGGGTGGTTTCTCTGCGTCCAGACCAGTTTCGAAACCGTGAGCGCGGGGCCGGGAATGGAACCGGTACGTTTCTCCCACTCGTTCTTTGGGAGGATGCCCAACAATCTTTCGGCGTCCGGCGAGCTTTCCGTGTCGTTCCAGAGTTTTGCAGGGCGAAGCGGGCGGTCGTCGGAACCGAGGATGACTAGGCCATGTCCCTGAGCGCCTACCGATATGCACGCAATTCTCGGCAGATATTCCTTCAGTGAAACGCAAACCTCCCTCAGCGCATGAGCCCAATCCAGAGGAGACTGCTCGCTGCGCGGGGGGGTTGTCGGAGGATGAGGTGCCCGCGCTTCGGCGACGATCGATCCATCATCAAGATTTCGAAGCATCATTGTGCACGATTGCGTGGAGGAATCTATGCCGGCCGCGAGGTCTCGCTTCGTGTTCATGAAAAGTTTCCGCCCGTACCGGCCAGCTTGTCCAGAGCGAGCTCCGCGTTTTTTCCCACGGCACCGCCGGGGTGGGTGAAGAAAAAGGACTTCCAATCATAGCCGCGCACGACGCGGCAGGCCTCGACGATTCCGTCGAGCAGAGCGCCGGCGGCCAGAGAGCTCCCCGTGGCTATAACGGTTCCGAGATCGGCCTGCGGTTCGAGCAGAATGACGAGCACGTGGTCGGCAAGCCCGGCGAGAGGGGAATCCCTTTCCGACGTTATGACGACGAGGGCGCGTCCCAGTTCTTTCCCTCTGGCGCAGAACTCGTTCAGCTCCGAGGAACTGCCGCCTTTCGAAATCGCGATGATGACGTCCTCTCCCCCTATCGCTCCCAATCCGCCGTGAAGCCCGTCTCCGGGCGAAAGAAAGAACGAAGGAGTCCCTCCGACCGATAGCAGGTGCGCGGCCCTCTTAGCAACGGCCCCGGACGTTCCGCTTCCGGTGACGATAACCTTTCCGGGACATTCGGACAACAAATGGACGACACGCACAAAAGCCTCGTTTACCGCGCTTGCGGCACATTCCACAGCCCGCGCGTCATTCTTTATGGCGGCGAGCGCGACATTTTTTATCGAATCCGCGTCCACACAGATACTCACTCTTCACTCCCCCCTCATTTGGAGAATGCGGCTGATTTTTTCCGCGAAAATTACGTTGTTCGGCCCTGGAATAAATCGCAAAAGAATAAATTACATCTTTATGTATGGTAACAAGACAATTCTATGGAGTCAAGATGCAGTGCGTCTCCCAAATTGCCATGACGGTCAATAGATTTAAGCTGAATTCCTCAAGGTTTTGGCGTAGACGTATTTTCTTTGATACTTTTTACGATATCGAGTGCAGCATCATAAGCTGAGAGCATCTGCTTTTGCTTTTTTGTCAGAGCTTTTGTGAACCTGTATCCGTTATGGCTGGAAAGAATAGTGATATCCTGGATTCCCGGATTTTTTAACCTAGGAAATAATTGAAGCAATTTAAAGTAAGGGCTCGTAACAAAATAACTTCCGTATTTTGTTAGCATATCTGTGGAATAATTCTGTAGTTCCACTCTCCATGAAAATCGCCCTTTTCAAGTGAAATACTTGCTTTTTCTTCTTC
>JAISSA010000194.1 GCA_031273365.1 Synergistaceae bacterium | reverse complement strand
GCCGCGCAGCAGATGGAGGTTTCCCCCGTCACTCTGCAACTGCGTTACCTGCAAACCATACGGGAAATCGCGGGCGAGCGCAACTCCACGACCTTTTTCCCGGTTCCCATCGACCTGCTCCGCCCCTTCATCGACAGAGCGTTTCCGGCAAAACGCGATGACGCTTAGGTACGCGCGCAGCGAAAGGGGCGTTTCCATCCTTTGACGGGCAGGGGACATCGAATATCGACCTTCGCGGTTTTGATGGCCATGACGGGGTCCCTTCTGGCGTCGGCTCTGGGCGTGCTGGGAAGCACCTTTCCGGATAGAGTCGAGCGCATTCTGTGGAAGAAGATAAGCCCCCGGCACCACAGAAAGACGTCGCACTGGTTCGTGCTCTACGTGACGGGCTTTGTCCTTTGCTTCAGCGTCTGGGGAGACGAGACGCCGCCCTGTCTCGGGACCTTTTCGAACGCTGTCGCGAAACGCCCGCAGGAGGTTGGGTTCTCGTGCGCGGCGTTCTGGTTTCTTGGCGGCCTGATCCATATTCTGGGCGACGCGTGCTGCGGTCGTGTTCCCCTGCTGATTCCCTGGCGAAAGACGTTCGGGTGGAAATTTTTTCGGATGTCCGCCGAGTGGGGGAAAATGAGCACGGGCGAGGTGATCTTCACGGGCCTCGTCGTCCTTTCCTGCCTCTGGGTATGGCTGTCGCGGTACACGCAGGTCCTTCCGGGCTGGGCGAACGTTCGTCAACTCTGGTTGCAGACGTTTATTTAAACACTCAGACTTGAACACTCAGGCTTAAGCTTAAATACTCAAACTGAAGGCTCAGGGGGGGCGGAGCGGTGCTTGCGCGCCCTCGCCGGCTCCCCTGAAATCCCCTGGCAGGACCGAGCTGCCGGGGCCTGATGTGTTTGCTTCCGAATTTAGAGAAGGGTTGTTTTTACAGGAAAATTTTGCCGCCCGGCCCCAGAGGAAGGTCCAGCATGACCCACGCGACGAGCTGCAACAGCCAGACGATGGTGAAGCAGAAGGAAAATGGAATCATATTGGCGATAATGGTCCCCATGCCCGTGTCTTTCTCGTAGCGGTGGGCAAAACCCAGTATCACCGGGAAATAATAGAAAAGCGGCGAGAGCGGATTCGTGATGGAGTCTCCAATGCGATAGGCGATCTGCGTGACCGCCGGATCGAGGTTCAGGAGCAGCAGCATCGGGACGAACACCGGCGCCAGAATGGCCCATTTGGCCGAGGCCGAACCGATGAAGAGATTGATGATGCAGGACGCGAAAACAATCCCGATCAGAAGAGGAATGCCGGTGAAGTTCAGCGCCTTCAGCAGCTCCGCGCCCTTGACGGCGATGATGACGCCCAGGTTGCTCCAGCCGAAGTAGTTCGTAAACTGCGCGCAAAAGAAGCACAGCACAATGTAGGGGGCCATGTCCTTAAAGGCGAGGGTGATGTCGGCGAACATCTCCTTGTCGTTTTTATACTTGCCGCTGACGAAGCCGTAGATGGCGCCGGGGACGAAGAAGAGAACCGCGACGGTCACCACGAGGCCGCTCATGAAGGGGGCGGCGGGCGAGGTGATGGAGCCGCCCTGTGCGGGATCGCCCATCAGGGGATCCGATCCGACGCACATCAGGACGATGAGGACGACAGTGACCGCCAGAGCTCGAAGCGCGTATTTGATGCCTTTTTCCTGCGCGGGCGTCAGGATCGCCTGCTCGCTTTTCCCGTACCTGGCCAGGTCGATGTGGGCGTAACGGGGGGCGATCAGCACCTCGGACACGAGGGTCCCCACCACCGTCAGGACAAGGCAGGAAACCACGAGGAAATAGTAGTTGATGGCGGGAGAAGCCGCGTAGTTCGGGTCGAGCAGTCTGGCCGCGCTCTCCGTGAATCCGTAGGCCATGGTGTCCGTAAGGGCCAGGACGACGGTCGCGCAGAAGCCCGCGGCGACGCTGGCGAAGGCGGTGAACATGCCGACCATGGGGTTTCGTCCCATGCTGAGGTACGTGGCGGCCGCCAGAGGAGGCATGATGACAAAGGCGGAATCCCCGGCGACGTTCCCGTTCACGCAGATGAAAACGAGAATCAGCGTGACCAGTATCGGGGGAATGCCCGAGAGCAGCTTCTGCGTCAATGCCGAAAGGAAACCGCTTTTTTCGGCGACTCCCGTTCCGATGACGGCGACGAGCACGATGCCCATCGGCGCGAAGCCGGAGAAGTTGGTGACGGCCCTGCTCCAGATCTGCCGGAAACCGTCCTTCGAGAGAAGGTTGATCACGGTCATGGTCTTACCGGTTCCCGGATGCACGGCGCTGACGCCGAAAAGACTGCAAACCCAGGAAATGAAAACCACGACCACCGCCAGAATGACGAAGAGCGTGATCGGGTCGGGAAGTTTATTGCCGACTCTCTCGATCCACGAAAGAATACCCGCAAAAAATCCCTGCCCTGTTTTCTGTTCCACTTTTTGTTCCTCTGTCATATTTCTCACTCCCCTGTTTATATTAGAAAATTATCGCTTAAAATACGCCTTTGTTTGCCTTATGTCAATAAAAAAATAAATTAGCAGGAAAAAGTATATTCTCTCTGCTTAAATATAGATCTCGTGATGCTATATTTCTTCCAAAATATCCGGCCCCGGTTTTTAACCCAAAGAAGACTTTTAAGGAAGACTCTGAAGTCGGGTTATAATACGAATACGTATTGAAGAATGGAGGGACCGTCATGACCGATCACATCGCGGAACTGATCTCCGCAAAAAAGCACAGGGAGCTCAAGGAGCTGATCGTCGATGCGAACGTGGTCGACCTGGCGGACGACCTCGAAGAACTGCTGCCGGAGCAGCGTATCGTCCTGTTCCGCTCTTTGCCGAAGGACGCGGCGGCGGACGTTTTTTCCTACCTTTCTCCGGAGACGCAGGAGAACCTTATCGGCCTGCTGACCGATCCTGAGCTTTCCCATATCGTGAACGACCTTTTTCTGGACGACGCGGTGGATTTCATCGAGGAGATGCCCGCGAACGTGGTCAAACGCGTCCTGAAAAACGCTTCGGAGGACACGCGCAACCAGATCAACCAGCTTTTGAGGTATCAGGAGGACTCGGCGGGCAGCATCATGACCACGGAGTACATCGACCTGAAAGAGGAGATGACCGTGGCGGACGCCTTTGCCCGCATCCGCGCGGTGGGGATGGACAAGGAGACCATCTACACCTGTTACGTCACCGACGCCAGGCGTGTTCTGGAGGGGGTCGTCACCGTGAAAACCCTTCTGCTGTCGGAGATGACGGACAGGATAGGCGACGTCATGAGCACGAACGTCATTTACGCGGCCACCGGCGACGACCGCGAACAGGTGGCGGAAACTTTTCAGAAATACGACCTGATCGCCCTGCCCGTGGCGGATACGGAGCGGCATCTCGTGGGCATTATCACGGTCGACGACGCGATGGAGGTTCTGGAGGAGGAGAGCACGGAGGACTTTCACATCATGGCGGCGATGGAGCCCTCAGATGATCCCTACCTCTCGACGGACGTCTTCGAGCTGGCGAAGCGGCGCATCAGGTGGCTGATGATCCTGATGGTCAGCGCGTTTTTCACGGGAGGCATCATCACGCGTTACGAGGCCCTCGTCGCGGCGTTTCCCTCGCTGATCTCGGCCATTCCCATGCTGATGGACACGGGCGGAAACGCGGGTTCGCAGTCGTCGACCCTGATCATTCGCGGCATGGCCGTCGGCGAGCTTCACCTCGACGACTGGTTTGCGATCTTCTGGAAGGAACTGCGGGTCAGCACCCTCGTCGGGGGAGTGCTGGGAATCATCAACGTGGGTTACAAGTGGTTTTTGAGCGGAAATTTCGCCCTCGGGGTGGTCGTCGGGCTGAGTCTTTTCGCAACGGTCGTCTTCGCCAAGCTGATCGGCAGCATGTTGCCCCTGCTGGCGAAACTGCTGCGATTCGACCCCGCCCTGATGGCCGCGCCCATAGTGACGACGATTGTCGACGCGGGCGGCCTGATGGTCTACTTTATGGTCGCCCGCGTCGTCATGCAGCTCTGAAGCCGGGCGCCCTCTAAAGCTGTATTCCGTAATAGAACATCGGGTTGTTTTTCGTCTGGTAGAGGTTGCGAATGAAGATGTCCACGATCTGAGGGTCGAACTCCGTGCCCCGGAGCTCCAGCAGGAGGTTGCGCACCTTTTCTTCGGTCCAGGGCTCCTTGTACTGGCGGCGGTTGACGAGGGCGTCGAACACGTCGGCCACCTTGATGATTCTGCCCGCCATCGTCATCTCCTCGCCCGGTATGCCGTGGGGGTACCCTTTGCCGTCGTGGCGTTCGTGGTGCTGCAGGATGCCGCTCATGACGTAGGCGGGCAGGTCGACGGGGCGCATGATGCTCTCTCCGATGAGGGGGTGACGGCGCATCTCCGCGAGTTCCTCGTCGTTCAGCCTGCCGGGCTTGTTCAGGACTTTGTCGGAGATGCCCAGCTTGCCGATGTCGTGGATGATCGCGGAGAAGTAGATGTCGTCCACCTCCTGCGGGGGAAGCCTCATCCACTGCGCCAGTTTTTTGGAGATGGCCGCGACCCGGCGGGAGTGCTCGCTCGTCGTCGTGTCCTTCGCCTCGACCGCCATCATGATCGCCTCGATCGTCTTGATCAGCATATCCTTGCGCCGCCGGCTTTCCTCCATGGCGTGGTAATGCACCGCGGCGAAAAGCGTCAGCGCGGCGAGGCTGCCCAGGGTCTCCGTCGGGATTCGCCCGTCCCAGCCCATGATGGAGTACTCCTGGATTTTGGACCTGTTCGAATCGCCCCACATCGGCAGAGGCAGCAGCATTCGATGACGCGGCGGGCTGTCGGCCGCGTTGTGGATGATCAAAAATTCCTGCCCCAGTTCGGAGGTCCGGCTCGCCCGCTGCAGGTAGCTCTGGACCAGGCTGAAGTTCTCGCCGATGCGGGTGGATTTCAGCTCGACGCCGGTTGCGTCCTCGATGTCGTTCCACATCGACCGCAGGTAGTCGTCGAAGTTCAGTCCCTCGTCGATGTCCGTCTGGGTCTTCCGGGCCAGCTCGAGCAGCGGCCGGATGGAGAGCGAGCGCACGTTCCACTCGCGATCGAGGTGCCAGGAAAGCGCGACCTGGCTGCCGATGTATCCGATCGCCGACGCAAGAAAGACGGCCGACAGGGGAAACCCCAGGTTGAACTGCAGGAAGAGGCCGACGGAGACGGTGAAGCAGGACGTCAGCAGGAGCAGCAGGAAGACCAGGCTTTTTTTGAAGTGGACAAACCCCATCAGGGTGGAGGCGGCGACCAGCAGGAAGGTCAGCAGAGCCTGGATCGCGCGGGGGAGCGCGGAAAACGAGAAGGAATCCATCAGCGAGGCGATCGTATGCAGGACGAACTCGCCTTTCGAGACGGTTCTCTCCCTTCCGATCGGGAATTTCTCCGCTTCGCGCCTTTTTTCCGTGTCGTCAAAGGAGACGACGACTACCGCGTTGGCGAAGGAGGCATCGGAGACTCTGCCGTTCAGGACATCGGTGTACTCGTAGCTCGGAATGGAGGTGCGGGGATGGTTGATCCGAAAGAGGACAAGGCCCTCGGGGCTGCGCTCCAGGTGCAGGGTCTTCCACGGCAGACGCACCCGCCTCAGATCTCCCCGCTCCAGGGGAACGATGGAGGGGTCCAGTTCTTCCGCCGCCGTCAGCGCGAGGGACGGCAGGAACAGGAACTTCATTTTCGTTATGTCCTCCACTCCCCAGACGCCCCTGCGGGAGACGCCGTCGCGGTCTTCCTTCCGGTTGTCCACGCCCACCCGCAGAAAGGAGTCCCTCAGGACGGGAAAGGGCTCCTCCACAGTGGAGCCTCCCCACTGGAGCGTCTCCACGTGAGAACGCCCCAGCACGCGTCCGTGCTCTCGAACGGCCAGAACCAGAGCTTCGTCCTCCTCCGGCGAGGTTGTCTTCTCGAGGGGCATGTCCAGGAGGACGAGCCGGGCTTCCTTCAGATGTTGCAAAAGGCGCGCGTGCATGGAGCGGGGCCACGGCAGCGAGGGCCCTTCGCGAAAGGAAGCCGCGCCCGCCGTGATTTGAATCATGGGATATTTGAAGCTGGACGGAGTGTACTGCAACAGACGATCGTAAATCCGTCGGTCGCGGGCCTCCGTGAACTCGGGGGAGGTCCAGGCCAGCCATCCGCCCAGAAACGATGCCGCCAGTATCCAGAGAATCCTGGGCCAGCTCAGATTTTCCAGGTCTATTTTAAAGAGGTCGCGGCTGAGAGAATCTCGCCACCGTTCTGTATTCATGTTTCCGTCTCCTTACAGAATTATTGGATATGAAACATTGTACTGCATTTCGGGAATTTTGGATTCTCCGGGAAGCCCAATCCAAAATCTTCCTGATTTAAAATCATTTTTAAAACGAAACTCTTCATTCTCGCTCGACGTTTCCATTTGCCGAACGGGCAGGTCTTTTCCGGTTCGCCGGCGTGCTAAAATAAGCACCGTGGAGCCGTCGGGAAAGGAGTTTTTGCGATGCGATGCCTTATGAAAAGGAAGAGGTCTTTATGAACAGGAATGTGTCTTGTGCCAGGAACAAGTTTTATCCCGGAAACATGAAGGCGGCGCTGACGATTTTGGTCGTCGCCCTGTCGCTGTGCGTCCCCGTTTTCCCCGCCCGGGCCGTCGTCGAGGCGGACCCGGACCTTCAGCTCGTCATGGGGGACCTCCTTGCGCTGACCGTGGCAATGCGTCTTCACCGGGACGACACGCGCGGCGTGGAGTGTCCCACGGTGGACCAGCTGGCCGACCGCCTGCAGTCGCCTCTTTCCGCGAACCTGCGCGAGGATTTTCGGACCATCGGGGTGAACGGCGCCTGGTGGGTGGGGCGAAGGGTCCCGAACTACTCGCGGGCGCGGCCCTTCCTGCGCGCCAACGCGGAATCGCTGGGGCTTTACGATCGGGAGAGCATGAGTTTCTGGATGGGCGGCTCCTTCGTCTGGATAAAGGGAGTGGAATTTGACTCCGCGGGGAAGGCGATGCCCCCCACGTCCGACATCCGCGTCGCCGAGGGTGGAGGAAAGGACGCCGGCCGGCTGTTCTTCAACGTCCGCGGGACGGATCGCCACTGGTGGAGCGACCTGTCCTTCACGCCGGCCACGCGAAAAGCCGCGCTCGAACGGTTCGGCGTAAAACAGGCCGAGCTCCTTGTCGTTCCCCCGCCGCCCTCGTCGGTCCGGGAGGGCATCAGCGCCTCCCCCGTGCACGTGCCCCCGGAGTTCAGCGTCGGGGCCGAGAGCTCCGATGTGCCCGCCATCGAGATGGGCGACGTGCTCTTCACTCCTCTTCCGCGTCCGCGGGGCGGACGGGAGTGAACTCATAACGATAGCCCCCTTCAGCGATCCAGCTCGCGCGAAGGGGGCACAGGAACCGGAAAAAATTAACGGGGTCAGGGGACCAAGTCCCCTGCGGGGTATGGGGTAGAACCCCATGTCTTTAAGGCTTTTATTGCTTCTGCTGCTGCGCCTCGCGCTCCTGTCTTGCCCTGATGTCGGCCTCCGTCGGCTCTGCCACCTGCAGGAGCAGGTCCTGAACGGCGGCCTGTCCTCCGAGGTTGTCCCTCACCCTGATCTCCAGAGCATAGTTGCCCGGCGTCCATCCCTCGAAGCTGAAGCCGAAGGAAAGGAACTGCGTCGGCAGCTTCGTGCGCATCCGGGTCGTCAGTTTTGTAATATCGGGCTGCGCTGTGAGTTGTCGTCCGCTCTGAGGCAGCTTGATTCTGACGTCCACGGCCAGGTCGATGTTATATTCGTCCTGCGTATTCGGCGTCAGCGGCATGGCGAAATTCGCCACTTCGATATAGACCCAGCACTCGTCGTCGAGGGTAAAGCGCGCGCCCGATCGAGGGGTATATTGTCCCAGTCCCATTATCTCATCGGCAAACAAAAGCTTCTGGATAGACAGGCTCTCCGCCGCAAAAGCGGGTGACGTCGTGAACACGAAAGCAAAAAGAACGAGAAGCGCCGCGGGCAAAAATAAATATTTCTTCATATTTAAAGGGTTTGATGCAAAGTGGATCTTCATAATAAAAAACCTCCCTGATAAACGATTCTGCCGTACTCATTATACAATAGAGAGTAAAGAAGAGAGTGAAGAGTCGGGGGGCGTCAGATTGATCGAAAAACGCCCCGAAGGGAGTGACGAAGGTGAAACGCGAAGATCTCCGCAAGTGCAGGCGGATTGTCGTCAAGGTGGGGACCAGTTCCATAACGCACCCCTCCGGGGAGGTGAACCTGCGGAAAATGGAGCTCCTGGTTCGCGAGCTGTCGGACCTGCATGGCGGGGGGGGCGAGCCGATACTCATCAGCTCCGGAGCCGTGGGGGCCGGCGTGGGGAAGCTGGGTTGTCCGCTGCCGTCGAACCTTCCCGAAAAACAGGCGTTGGCCGCCATTGGTCAGGGGATCCTGATGCACATGTACGAGAAATTTTTCTCGGAGTACTCCAAAAATGTCGCCCAGATTTTGCTGACGCGCGACTGTTTCTCGGACCCCGAGCGCTATCTGAACTCCCGCAACACGATTTTTTCGCTTCTGAGCTTTGGCGTCATTCCCGTTATCAACGAGAACGACACCGTTGCGGTGGAGGAGCTCAGGTTCGGGGACAACGATACGCTGTCCGCGATGGTGGCCTGTAACGTCGAGGCAGACCTGCTCATAATCCTGTCGGACATCGATGGACTTTACGATTCCGATCCGCGTCAAAATGCGGCGGCGCGCCTTATCTCCGAGGTGAGCGAAATCACGGAGGAGATGATCGGGAACTCCAAAAGCAGGGGCAGCGGCATGTCCAGCGGCGGGATGTTCACGAAACTGACGGCGGCGCGCATGACGATGCCGAACGGGATTCCGCTGGTGATCGCGTCGAGCGACGAACCCGACGCCATTCGGCGCATTGTGGACGGAGAGAACGTGGGCACGCTGTTCCTTCCTTCCCGCGAGGAGGGTTACGCGTCGCGGCGGCGGTGGATTAGCGCCGGCAGTACGGCGAAGGGGGCGGCTTTTGTGGACGAGGGCGCGGCTGATGCCCTGCTTCACGGAGGTAAGAGCCTGCTGCCCTCCGGGGTCAAAAAAATTGAAGGACGCTTCGCGCCCGGCGACGTCATTGCCGTGAAAAACTCTCTGGCTGTGGAAATTGCGCGGGGCATCAGCAACTACGGCTGCGAGGACGCCGCGAAGATCATGGGCAGGCGCACGAGCGAAATCGAGAAAATTCTGGGACGCAGAGACTACGAAGAACTGATACACCGCAACAACATGGCGATACTGCTGTAACCGCAGCGTCATGGCTGTACATGCATCGGGTGAAGGGTTCGGCACGTTATTTTATAGTAAAATGACGTCGACAGATGAAGATCTGTGCATGAAAAAAATAAATAAACGGGGTCAGGGGACGCGTCCCCTGCGGGGTTTTTGTCGAGGGGCAGAGCCCCATGTTTTTAGCTTGAGCTTGTTGATGTTGATGTTGACGTTGTTAATATTAAATATGAAAGGAGCGCATGGGGATGAACGTAGCGTCAATGTTGTCAAACGGGTACCTGCAGCCTGCCGGCCGTGTCGAAGCGGACGCAGCGGCGGCTCGGAACGCGCGCTCCGCCGCACTGGCCCTGCAGGAGCGGCAGATTCTGGCGCAGGAGCAGACGTTGAAGGCCGCGGCGGACAGTGTATCGACCACTTACCATTACACCATCGGACCGGACGGACAGCGCTATATCACGAGCGCGGAGGTCACCGTCGCGGGCGACGAGAGGGTGCTCGACGGGATTCCGGGCGGGGTGAAGCGCGAGGTTTCGAACGACGGAGACCCGACCACGAAATCCACGAAATTCTTTTCGCATGTTCATGGCAGCGATAAGGGTGACGATGAAAAAACCGCAAAAGAGGCCTCGCAGGAACGGGAGGGGCAGTCGGAAAAGCTGAGCGACCAGATCGAAGAGTCCGGCATCGTCGGCGAACTGAAGCAGACGGAGCGGGAGGTGGTCGCCCATGAGGCGGCGCACAGGGCCGTCGGAGGGCGTTTCGCGGGGCCCGTCAGCTATACGTACACCGAGGGGCCCGACGGTAAAAAGTACATAACGGGCGGTGAGGTGCCGATCAACGTCCCGGCGACCGACGACCCCGAAGAAACGGCGCGGAATATGGAGCAGGTGGCGAGGGCGGCTCTGGCCCCGGCGGACCCGTCGGGACAGGATTTGAGCGTCGCGGCGCAGGCGGCGGCCGCCGCCGCTCAGGCCCGTCAGCAGATCGCCTCCCGGGGCGGAGAAAACCGGGATGGAGAAAACTCCGCCGATGACGCCGGTCAGAAGACGGACGCCGCCTTCCCTCATGAAGGAGCGGCCTCTGTCAGGGCGGACATCCGATTCGAGCGGATACAATCCGGAGAAGAGGCGCAAATAGAGCAGGAGGCGACGATCGCGGCGGATGAAGTGATGGATGCCTATGCCCGTACCGCTTCACGCCATGGCCTGTGGACGATCGAGCGCGGGTTCGAACCGGCGGCAGCCGCTGCAGGAGCGGACGGCCACGTCTTCGAAGAACAGAGCCGGAACGTGGATATCGCCGCCTGATGACGACTTCCCGTCCGCGCGCGCCGGCCCGGGTGCGTGTTCTCGTGCTGGTTTTCTTCGGTTTCATGTTTACGCTTACGCTTACGAAAACCTGCGCCTCGGAGGGTTTTCCCGCAACGCTGCCGAACATCTCTCTGCCGGAGGCCGGCCACGATCTCTTCGTCAGCGAGCGGACGGAGGACCATTTTTTTTCCGCCTCCGGCGGTCGTTTCATTCTGCGGACCCCGATCATTCGACCGAACTTTTCGAAGGAGGACGCGGATTCCATCACGGGCGTGCTGGCGGGGTTCGTCCCGGCGGGCGGCGTCGCCTCCCAGAGCTCCCGCATTTATCGCGAAGGGAGCGGCTGGAAGCTCGAAATTGTCGGAGAGTTTTCACGCAGGGACACGCAGGCCATCGTGCTGGACTCCGTCGAGGTGATCTACCGCAACGATTTCGCGGAGTTCGTCCCGTTCAAAAGGAAAATGTTCCTCGAGGCGACGAACGCCAAAACTCCGGCCCGAAACGAGGGGGGTTGCAACAGCGGGTTCGGCGTCGTGTTTCTCGTCATGCATCCGAAGCTGCTGAGGCTGATGCGCGGCCTGCGCCGCAACGTGGCGGTCAGGCTCCGGTGCGGTCTGTGATAATGTGATAATATGCACGTATTCGTTCAAACCGCACGCGTTCAGTGGATTGATGAGCGGGTGCGGGGACCCCTGTCCCACTGGTCCGGACTCGGGGAAATTTGAGCGGAATACATTATGAACGGGTGCTTATCCGGAAGGACGGGGTTTCAGATGCGAAGGAACAGGGATCTGCCCAGGGGGTACACGCCTGAGGCGATGGAGGAAAAATGGTACGCTTTCTGGCTTGAAAGAGGGCTTTTCAACGCGGATATCGAGGAGGCCGAAAAAAGGCCTCCCTTTTCGATCGTCATTCCACCGCCTAACGTTACGGGATCGCTGCACATGGGTCATGCCTTCAACAACACGTTTCAGGACATCCTGTGCCGCACGCGTCGGATGCAGGGTTACAACGTCCTGTGGCTTCCCGGGACGGACCACGCGGGCATCGCCACGCAGAACGTCGTCGAAAAGGACCTTGCCGCGAAGGGCGTGACGCGTCACGATCTGGGCCGTGAGGCGTTCGTCGAAAAAGTCTGGGAGTGGAAAAAGGTTTACGGCGACCGCATCATCAGGCAGATGAAGAAACTGGGGAACTCCTGCGACTGGCGGCGCGAGCGTTTTACGCTCGATGAAGGGCTCTCCCGCGCGGTGCGTGAGGTCTTCGTTCAGCTTTATAAAAAAGATCTGATCTACAGAGGGAAGTACATCATCAACTGGTGCTCCCGCTGTCACACGGCGCTTTCCGACCTCGAGGTCGAGCATGAGGAAGCGCCCGGGAAGTTTTACTACGTCCGCTACCCCTTTGAAGACGGAACGGGGGAGATAACGGTTGCGACGACGCGCCCGGAGACGATCATCGGCGACGTGGCGATCGCCGTGCACCCCCGTTCGGAGCAGTTCCGGCGCCTGATCGGGAAAAAGGTGCGCGTGCCCCTGACGGGGGGCGAGGACTCGATGAATCCGGGTTCATTGCGTCTGATTCCGATTATCGAGGACAACATGGTCGATCCCGAGTTCGGGACGGGCTGCGTCAAGATCACGCCCGCGCACGACCCCAACGACTTTCTGGTCGGCCAGCGTCACGACCTGCCGCAGTTGCAGGTCATCGACGACGAGGGATTCATGAACGAGAACGCCGGAATTTACAGGGGGCTTTCGATAAAGGAAGCCCGTGAACGGACGGCGGCGGACCTCGAAAAGCAGGGATATCTGGTTCGGACGGAGGAGATGACGCACTCGGTGGGCCACTGTCAGCGCTGCAACACGACGGTCGAGCCCTGCCTCTCCGAACAGTGGTTCGTCCGCGCGGCTCCTCTGGCGAAGCGCGGAGTGAAGGCCGTTCAGGACGGGCTCATCCGCTGGATTCCCGAACAGTGGGAAAAGACGTACTTCCAGTGGATGGAGAACATCCGCGACTGGTGCATCTCCCGTCAGCTCTGGTGGGGGCATCGCATTCCGGCGTGGACCTGCGCCGACTGCGGACATCTCACGGTCTCCGCGACCGATCCGACGGAGTGCGAAAGCTGCGGCTCCAAAAACATCGCGCAGGACGAGGACGTGCTGGACACCTGGTTCAGCAGCGCGCTCTGGCCGTTTTCCACGATGGGCTGGCCGGACAGGACGCCGGAGCTGGAGTACTTCTACCCCACGTCGCTGATGGTGACGGGGTTCGACATCATTTTCTTCTGGGTCGCCCGCATGATCATGACGGGGCTCGAGTTCATGGACGCGGAGCCCTTCAGGGACGTCTACATCCACTCCCTGATTCGCGACGAGCACGGGCAGAAAATGAGCAAGTCCAAGGGCAACGTCATCGATCCGCTGGACATGATCGAAAAATACGGTGCCGACGCCCTTCGTATGGCTCTGGCGGCGCTTTCGACGCAGGGCCGCGACATCCTGCTCTCCGCGGGGAAGATCGAGACGTACCGTTTCTTCATGAACAAACTCTGGAACGCGGCGCGTTTTGCGCTGATGAACCTGGGCGACGGGACGGAGGCGATCGACGGAGCGCAGCTGCGCCTTCAGGATCGCTGGATCCTCAGCCGCACGCAGGAGGTCGTCGAACAGGAAACGCGTCTGATCGACGAGTACGACATTGGCTCGGCCGCGCGCCTGCTCTACGACTTCATCTGGGGCGACTTCTGCGACTGGTACCTCGAGATGTCGAAGCCCGCGCTCCGCGGCGACGAGGGAGAGGAGCGCAAAAGGACGGTGCAGGGGGTACTCGACGAGGTGTTCAGGACCCTGCTGCCCCTGCTGCATCCCTTCATCCCGTTCGTTACGGAGGAACTGTGGGAGGCGTTCGGCTA
>JAISSA010000177.1 GCA_031273365.1 Synergistaceae bacterium | reverse complement strand
TATTGTTGTAGACCGGGACTACAACGGCGCTCGTGGAATCTTTCTTCGAGCTTTGCGAGATCCGGCTTTAACTTCGGGCTGTATGGCCTGAAGATATACTATGCGGAAGTATTTGGTAGCTATTACCAGGTATAAGTACGCTAAAAGGATCGGTGTACATATGGCGCAGGAAAAGCATTTTTTTCAGTCGGAGGCCGCAGAGCTTCTGAAGATGATGATTCACTCGGTTTACTCCAACAGGGAAATTTTTTTGAGGGAGTTGATCTCCAACGCCTCCGACGCGCTGGACAAGCGCAGAATCGAGGTCCTTTCCAACAGCGAGGAGTACGGAGCGTACGAACCTCAGATCCGTGTCCTGCGCGATAAGGAAAATCGGACCCTGACGATCCTTGACAACGGCATCGGCATGAGCCGGGAGGAGATCGTCGAGTACATCGGAACGATCGCCAGGTCGGGAACGAAGGAATTCCTGAGCGCCGCCGGAAGGAACGGCTCCTCCTCGGCCCGGGAGATGCTCATCGGGCAGTTTGGGGTCGGTTTTTACTCCGCCTTCATGGTCGCCGACAGGGTGGAACTGGTCTCGAGACGCCTCGGGGCGACGGAGGCCTGGCGTTTTGAATCCACGGGAGACGGCTCCTACTCGCTGGAGGAGGCGACGCTTCCCGAGTGCGGCACGTCGGTGAAACTCTTCCTTCGCGCCGCCGGCGAGGACGAGAAGGACTGGGTCGACGAGTGGGTCCTTCGGGACATCATCAGGAAGTACTCCGACTTCATCGCCTGGCCCATCTCGATGAACTGCTCCAAATGGAAAGACGGGGCCGAAAGCGTCGAGGACGAGGTGGTCAACTCCCGTAAGGCCATCTGGAGCCGGCCCGAGGGGGAGGTCACCGAGGACGAATATCGCGAGTTTTATCGTCACCTCTCCCACGACTGGCAGGAGCCTCTGGCGCGCCTGGCCCTCAACGCCGAGGGGTCCGTCAACTTCAGGGGGCTGCTCTTCATCCCGTCGCAGGCGTCTTTCGACATCTTTATGAACGAAAAAAGCGGGGGCGTCAGCCTTTACATCGGGCGCGTCTTCATCATGAACGACTGTAAGGACCTGATACCGGAGTACCTGCGCTTCATCCGGGGCGTCATCGACTCCGAGGACCTGCCCCTCAACATTTCGCGCGAAATCCTGCAGGAAGACCCGCGCGTCCGCGTGATCCGCCGCAGCACGCTGCGCAAAATATTTTCGAGCCTTCGCAAAATGCTGGAGGGCGAGCGGGAGAAGTACGAAAAGTTCTGGAGCGCCTTCGGCGGGCTCTTCAAACAGGGCGTCATTCAGGACCGGGAAAATGCGCAAACGATCCTCGAGCTCGCTCTGTTCCGCTCCACCTTCACGATGCAGCCCGACTCCTCGGAAAACGCGGAAGTAAAAGACGCGGAAAAGGATAAAAAGAGCGAGTGGACGACGCTGGATGACTGCATAAAACGCATGAAGCCCGAGCAGGAAGGTCTTTACTACATTACGGGGCGGGACGCCTCCGCCCTGAGAAACTCTCCGAAACTGGAGGCCTTCGCGGAGAAAGGCTACGAGGTCCTGCTCCTTGCCGATCCCGTGGACGAGTTCATCATGGCGCAGAACTCCGAGTACGCGGAGAAGAAGTTTCTCAATGTCGGCTCCGCCGAGGTTCAGGCGACGGGCGAAAGCGAGCGGAAGGAAGCGGAGAAAAAGCTGGATGGCCTGCAGGGCGCATTCGAGCCCCTGAAGAAGCAGGTCATGGCGGCGCTGTCCGACGTCCTGAGCGACGTGCGCCTCTCGACCCGCATGAAATCCTCTCCGGCGTGCCTTGTCGGCGACGAGAACGCCGTCTCCATGCAGATGGAGCAGCTGATGCGCGCCATGGGGCGCGAGGTTCCCGTGGCCCGGCGCGTCTTCGAGCTGAACCCGGAGCATCCCGTCGTCAGACGCCTGATGTCCATGGCCGGGGCGGGGAACGCCGAAACGGGGGACTTCATCTCCACGCTTTACGACCAGGCTCTGATTCTGGATGGGGGTTCGCTCCCCGACCCGGGCGGGTTCGCGCGCCGGCTCTCCCGCATCATGGACATGGCGCTCGGAGAAAATTCAAAACCCGCCCCATGAGCGCAATTTCGCCCCTGCCCGCGCAGGACGGGTTACGGTTACAGGCAGGGGCCGAGGCAGCAGAATAGTCATGTAAATTAAAGAAGATCCGAAAAAGCAATAAAAGCAATAAACCTGAAGAAGCGGTAAAATAACATAAAATTTGTACGGGGAGGCGAAGATTATAGCGAGCCAGGACAAGACGCAAAGGGGGAAAATTCCGACGGAGGAAAGCTTCGTTCCCCGGTACAATGTAATGTCCAGGGAGCGCTACGTGGACTCCACGTCACAGAAAACGGAGTTCGACAGAGTGCTTGACGAGCTGAACGCCATCAGCCGGGAGACGCTGGAATGGGACGTTCTGCGGATGACGCGGAAACACTTCGGAGACAGGCCGGAAGAAAACGCGCGCAAGCTGGACGCCTTCCTGGGGTCTTTCATCGTTAACGCGGCCGTCGCCCTGTACGAAAAAGGTTTTGAAGAGATCGCCCTCCGGAGGCTGGACCAGGCCAAAATGGTTCTGGAGGCCAAACGCAAGCTGGCCGAGGAGGTCGAGGCCATACGTTCCCGAACGGTGGACACCTTTGACGTCTCCGCCATGCTGGGCCTCGGCGGAGACGATCCGGCGGAGGACGCGGAGCGAAGCTGAGGTGCGTGGTTCTGTCAGCCTGCGGCGGACACTCAAGCACGAGGACACGTCGTTTCGAATGGTCATAAAAATGGCAGAAAGAAGTGTTGTCTGATGTCCGATTCATCTCAGAGCGAGGGACAGACCTTCGAGCAGTGTCTCCGGGCGGCTGGGGAGGGCGATGCCGCCGCCCAGTTCGCTCTGGCGCGGATGTATCAAACGGGGCGCGGGGTTTTGCGGGACGAAGAACAGGCCGCGGTGTGGTTTCGCAGGGCCGCCGAACAGGGACACGGCGAGGCCCGGTTTATCCTTGGCCTGATGTACCGCAAGGGCCGTGGGGTTGCCCACAGCGACGAAGAGGCCGTGAAATGGTATCGCGTCGCGGCCGAGGGCGGACACGTCAGGGCTCAGTGCCTTCTGGGAGTGATGTATCGGAGGGGCCTGAGGGTTCCCAGAGACGACGAGCAGGCCGCGGAGTGGTATCGCCGGGCGGCCGAGCAGGGGCACAGCGGGGCGCAGTTTATCCTGGGGTGGCTCTGCGAGAATGGTCTGGGAGTTCCCTGGGACGACGAGGAGGCCGTGAAATGGTATCGTCGGGCGGCCGAGCAGGGATACGCCAGCGCCCAGTTCAACCTGGGGTGGATGTACGAAAACGGCCGGGGCGTCGACCGGGACGAGGAACAGGCCGCGGAGTGGTATCGCCGGGCGGCCAGGCAGGATCACGTCGGGGCCCGGTTCAACCTGAGCACGATTTACAGAAAAAATTTATAGGCAGGAAAAACAGGGCCACGAAAAACACGAAAAACGCGAAAAATTTACGGCCGAACGACCCGGATCCAACGTGAACTCCGGATTTAACGCGAACGCCGGGCTCAACGCGAGCTCACGGCCGCCTCCATCTCCTCAGGGCTCAGGAGGTCCTCCGGCAAAATCGTTTTTTTCATCTCCTCCGACAGGTCGGACTGACGGATCACCCTGCGCTTCATGCGAGTCGCCGTTTTCTCGAAAATGGTGCGGGCGGTGCGCCCATTGGCGAAATACTCGAGCTCCTTCAGCCTCTCGAAAGCGGGCAGGTAACGTTCCCTGACGCCCGGAGCGACAGAATACCCGTTTTTGCGACAGAAGAGGGCAAAGATTTCGTAGGTCTCTTCCGTTGTGTAATCTTTGAAGTGGACTTCCTCGACCCGGGAGCGCATACCCGCGTTCGATCGATAAAGCCCCTGCATGTCTTTGAGGTAGCCGGCGAAGATGATGCAGCAGCGCTTCCTGTTCTCCGGGTCGTCGAGAAAGGCGACGATCTGATCGAGGGCCTCCTTCCTGAAGCTGCCTCCCGAGGGCTCGTCGGCGCTGGAGAGGCTGTAGGCCTCGTCGATGAACAGCACGCCGTTGGTCGCCTTTTTCAGCAGGTTCCAGGTTTTTTTGTCGGTCTCCCCCACGTACTGGCCGATGAGGTCTTTTGCGGTGCAGGCGTAGAAGTTGTTCGTCCTGACGATGCCGAGCTGGTGCAGGCATTCCGCGAAAAGACGGGCGCTCGTGGATTTGCCGGTGCCCGGCCCCCCCACGAAGAAGTAATATCCCGGAACGATGTCGTCCACGCCCTCCCCGATCGACCTCGCGTAGAGCAGTTCCTCCTGCTTTTGCAGGATGACGTCTTTGAGGTCCGACAGGCCGATCTGCTCGTTCAGCTCCCCCATAATCTCCTCGAAGGACCGCGGGCTCACCAGGCTCTCCACCGTGGCCAGAGCGGCGGCCGGAATGTCGGCCAGCGCGTATTCGTACCTGAGCGGGTCCGACGGGTCCATCTTCTCCGCCCGGGCCAGCCGGAGGCGCTTCATGTCGGTCAGCAGCTTCTTTACCTCGCCGGCGTTGCCGAAGCTCTCCGTCCGAACGTCGTACATGCGCGTCAGAATCAGGCGCACCCGGTCCAGAGCCTCGTCGGACACGGTGCAGCCCTGCGTTCTGACGCTCCTGACGAAGATCTCCAGAAGCTGCTCCGGGTTGTAGTCCGGAAAATTCACCACGCGCAGCCGGCGGGAGAGCCCCGCGTTCAGCGCGAGAAACTCGTCCACCCGGTTGGAGTACATCCCGAAGACCATTTTGAAGTCGTTCGCGTTTTCCGTCATCTTCGTCATCATCGCGCCCACCGTCTCGGCCGCGTACCCCGAGTCGACGATCTGGTAGGCCTCGTCGATATAGAGCAGGCAGTTGCGGTCGATCGCCCTCTGGATTTTATCCAGAACCTTCGTTTTGGAGTCGCCGTAGTGGTCGCCGACGATGTCCGACGCGTCGACGAAAAGCGTCTCGCTGCCGCCGAGCACCTCCATCATGTGGTAGAAGCGGCCCAGCATCCGCCCCACGGTCGTTTTTCCGGTGCCCGGGTTTCCGGCAAAAATGTAGTGGTCCGGAGCGCTCTCCACCGGGACGCCGCGCTGCGCGCTTTCCCGGGCATCCAGTATCTCCAGCCTGACGTTTTTGAAGATGTCCTTTACGAAATCCAGCCCGACGTACCCGTCCAGCTCCGCGTAAATGTCGTCGATCGACGAGACGTCCCGCCGCTCGAAGAACTTCTGCGCGGCTCCGAAGTCGCTGCGCACGATGCACCGGCCCGCCTCGTCCCGGATGCCCGACTGGAGCATGACCTCCTCCGCGAGAGCCGTCACGTCGCGCGCGTTGCCGAAGTCGGCCCTGTTCCGCTGGTTGTAGAGGTTCGTGAAAAAAAGGTCGAGGTCCAGCGGATCGTCCTCGCCGTCGCCGCTGCCCTGGAAACGATAGCCCCTCTTCCGGCACGCCCCGACGAAGATGTCGCGCAGGAGATCGGGCCGATAGTCCTCGATGGTGAGGATGTTGGCGCTGTTGAAGCGGCTCCTGAGCCCCGGGTTCATCTCGAGCAGCTTGTCCATGGGGGCGGGATAGCCCGCCATGATCAGGCAGAAACGGTATCTGTCGGGGTTGGTCAGGATCGGAACCAGCGTGTCCAGCGCCTCCTTCGGGTAGTTGTGCTCCTGTCCCTCCTGCAGCAGGGAGTAGGCGTCGTCGATGAAGAGCACCCCCTCCTGCGCGCTCATCACGCATTCGGTCGTCCTGATGGCCGTTCCTCCCACGTAGACGTCCACCAGATCGTCCCGTTTGGCCTCCACGGTGATCCCCTTTCTGAGGATCCCCGCGTCGTAAAAAATCCGGCCGATCAGCCTGGCGACCGTGGTCTTCCCCACTCCCGGATTCCCGCGCAGGATGAAGTGCGGAATGGAGCGGGGGCTCGCCGAGTCCTCGATCGGCTCGATGCGCTCGTTTGCGAGTTTTGGCCTCGCGACGGCGGCCGCTTTTTTGAGCTCAGAGGCTTTTGGCCTGAGTTCAGGAGCCTCTGATTCAGGAGCCTCTGATTTAAGCTCCGAAGCCTTCGATTTGAGCTCGAAGCCCTTCAGTATCTCCCGGATTCGTTTATCGACGCTCTCCCAGCCGCGGGTCGTGTGGAGCTTTTCGAGGGGGTCCGGTTCGTCCGCGCCCTTCCAGCGACTGTATATCTCCTTGAGGCCTTCCTCCGTGAGGGGAACGATCTCCTTCCCGTGTCGGGCCATGTACGACGACACGCTCCTGTAGACGGCGTCGAGCGAGCCCAGCCCGTTCTCGTCGCGGTCGGCCTCCCGGCTCAGGAAAAGGAGCGTCGAGGCAAGCCGTTTCTTCTCGGACTGGCGAAAGGCCGCGCGGCGTTCACCCTCCCCCATGACGCGCAGGTACTCCAGCATATAGCCGATCTCGTCAAGGCCGGGCAGCCCGACCTCCAGAGAAACCGAGCGATTGACCGTTCCGTTGCGGTTGAAAAACTTGTTCTTCAGGGTCTCGCCGTTCTCCAGATGCTCGAACATGCGGGCGAGGTCGGAACAGGTCAGCCGGGGCGCCAGGAAAATGCAGATATTCCTCGCGCCCGACGCGCTGTACTCGTCCCACAGGTGGGAGACCAGCTCCAGATACGGCTGCATGGGGCCGCGGTCGGTCAGAAAATCCTGCATGAAGGTGAAGACGACCGCCGACCTTCGCTCCGCCGACCGCATCATCATGCGGGCGTCGTCCAGAAACTCGAAGGGGGTGATCTTCGGCTGACTGTAGACCAGCGTTTCCGGCGTTTCCGGCTTTTTCGGCTGAGGCCCGGCGTCCCGCCCGGCTGAACTTTCGGGCGGCGGCGCTGCCTCCCGGCGCGCGTTGGGATTCCGAATCCGAGACCTCCCGGGCGGGGCGGAGACTGCCCCGGAGGCCGACGCCTGAGTGCCGGCTTCCCGATTTTGCGCCTGGCTTTGCGCGCCTTTGTTTCGATTGATGGCCAGTCTGGCGCTCTCGTCGTCCAGCACAAATTTTCCGACGTTTTTCGCGCCGGAGTAATAGACGACCTGCTCATACCCGAGGCCCTTCAGATAAGCGTTCAAAAACGGCCTGAACCCCTGTTTTTGAAGGTCCTTCGTCATAAACATGTCGTCGAGCCTGCCGTAGATCAGAAAGATTCTGTTGAGACCGTCTTTTTCGAAAATCGAAGCCATGTCCGCCGCTCCACTGCCATCGTCCCGGGGCTTCGCCCCGACCTTCGCTCCTGGGGCGGGAGGCCCCTGAGCGCGCCGTCAGCGCTTCAGTTTATCTTTGAGGTCGACGTTGGACGAGAGACGATTTCGCGTGCCCTGTTTGCACTCGAGGTTCAGCGAGGCACCCGGCGTGCTCTGCGCCACGACCTCCTGCACCGCCTGACGGTAGTAGGCCCTGCGCTCCTCGTTTCTCTCGTCGCCCCTGATCTGATCGATCGAGACCCGGGTTTGCACGTCTCCGGAACGCATCAGTTCCGGAGACAGCGTCACGACGATCTCCTCGTCCCTGGACTCGTTCTCGAGCCCGATGTGCAGGGCCCCGTCGTGTCTGTCCCCGTCGTAATTATAGCCGCTGAAGGTAAAATTGTGGTCCTCGAAGAACTTCACGATCTCCTCGCTGAGGGTCTGGCGGGCGAAGGCGTTGTTCATGTTGAGCACTCCCCTGTAGATGGAGGTCATGGCCGCGGGATAAAGCTTCCCGTTCAGAGCGGCGATCATCTCCTTTAACGTTCCCGTGGAGACGGAGGCCGGGGTCGCCGCCTCAAGCTCCTCCCTCTGCCGGGTCGCGGTCTCCAGCAGGTAGTCGAACTGGCACTGGCCGGTCTCCGTTCTGTCGGTATAGTCCCCGATCCGGACCCCGACGATCTCGTCCTCCAGCTTCCTTCCGGCGTGCTTTTCCATCTCGCGCTTCGCCTCGGGAGTTATGACCTCCTGGTTTTTCAGATAAGCCTCGATCTCCGCCGTCAGCATCAGCGCCAGCTTGTGGCAGTTTTCCCACTCCTGCTTCCGGCAGTCCGCCCTGTAAATTTCCTCGATCAGCGCAACGCTCGCGTTTTTCGCGGCGCCCATGCAGGCCTCGTACTGCTCCAGCCCGTAGTACCTGTTCGCCTCGCTCACCTGAACCCTGAGGGTCGCGAGCCCCGGACCGGAAAAGGCCGCGCCCTGAAAGTCGTCCCGCAGGGCATCGAGAAGGCTTTTCGCCTCGTCGAGATACGCGCGTGCCCACTCCTTCGCCGTTTCCCGCTTCTTTTCAGCGGAGTCCCGAAGCTGCTGAATTTCGCCGACGCAGGTCTCGCACCGGCGGCTCAGGTCCCGATTGACCGCCTCCATGCTCTCGGCGATCTTCGCCTCGTACCCGCGCGAGAACTCCCTCTGCATGGCGGAAATTCTGTTGTTCAGGTCCGCGCGCGAACTCTGTATCTGCCCCACGTACTGACTGTATTTCTCCGGATCTCCGCCCTGAAGCAACCTGCGGGTCTCCTCCCTGCTCCGCTCCAGCTCGGCCGCCATGCGGCTGGAGACCTCGACGTTCTTCCGCGTCTGTTCCTTCATGTCGCTCAAAACCCTGTCGCGAAAGGCTCCGATGCGCTCTTCCCCGGCACGGCGCTCTCCCTCGCTCTGCCGAATTCGCTCACGTTCCGCCCGACGCCGCGTCTCGTAACTCGATGCAACGCTGGCCGCCACGGAGGCTCCGGCGACCACCGCCCCGCCGATCAGCACCATGCTCACCAGCGGGGCTATCCCCAACACCAGCGGAATGAGCAGGATTCCTCCCGCTTCGCCGCTCATCGCATCCCCTCCTTATAAAATCTAATGAAAATACCGGCAAATCTCCAGCTGCGTCTGATTATGCCATTATTTTCATTGCATATCAAATATTCGAAGGATAAAGCAGTTGTTCGCGTAACATTTCGTCCCCGCCGGGGCGATGCGGTCAGGCGTGCGCAATGTTCGTGTGGTTCGATATCTCGCTGTTGACGGTGACGAGATCCTCCACGCAGAGATCCTGCAGGCGGGCGTGACCGGTGATGCGCGCGTATGTTTTCAGTTCCTCCAGAGTCACGTTCAGGAAATTCGCCACCCTGCGGGCCGCCGCCTGTGCCGGGAAAAGGGCGCGAAGGGCGGGGTCCTGAGTGGCGACGCCGACGGGACACTTTCCGCTGCCGCAAATGCGGTATTGCTGGCAGGCGGCCGCCATCAGGCCCGCTGTGGCGATCGCTACGGCGTCGGCGCCCAGTGCGATCGCCCTGGCAAAGTCGGAGGAAACGCGCAGGCCGCCGGTTATCACCAGCGAAATGTCGCTGCCGTGCTCGTTCAGATATTTTCTGGCGCGATAAAGCGCGTAGATGGTGGGCACGCTCGTGGCGTCCCTCAGAAGCTTCGGGCTGGAGCCGGTCGCTCCGCCGCGCCCATCGACGGTGATAAAATCGACGCCCGAAAACACGCAGTACTCGAGGTCCTGTTCAATCCTCCCCGCGGCTATTTTGATCCCGATCGGACGCCCGTCCGATTCCCCCCGCAGCCTGTCCACGAGGTTTTTCAAATCTTCCTTCGTCCTGATGCCCGGGAATCCGGAGGGGCTGATGATGTCCCTGCCCTCCGGTTTTCCCCGCGCGGCGGCGATCTCGGCCGTGACCTTGCTGCCGGGCAGGTGGCCTCCCATGCCCGGTTTGGTGCCCTGACCAATCTTGATTTCAATGGCGTCGGAATTTCGCAGGTTTTCGGGAGTGACGCTGTAGAGGTTCGGCACGTACTCGAAAATGTACCTGTAAGCGGCCGCCATTTCCTCCTGGAGAATGCCCCCTTCGCCGCTGCAGGTGGCGGTTTGGGCCAAAGCGCTGCCCTCGGCGAGCGCGATTTTCGTCTCTCTGGAAAGCGCGCCGAAGGACATGTGGGAAATGTAGACCGGATTCCGGATCACCATCGGCTTTCGGGCGGCCCTGCCGATGACCGTTTCGGTCTCCACCTCGGCGTTCTCAGCCAGCGGGGGCGGGTTCAGCTGCGCCCCCAGCAGGAGGACGTCGTCCCATCCGGGCATGGGCATTTGGGTCCCCATCGCGCCGGAGAGGGTCTCGCCCGTCACCGCCATCTGATGGATGTCGTCCATATAGCGGCAGGAAGGATCCAGCCGTGCGCGATCCTGAGAGTACGCCAGCCGCGCCCGTTCAAACTCCGCGGGGTCCGGTGTTCCTTCCTTTCGTTCCGCGTTCATTTCCTCTTCGCGCCCGTCCCCGTTCATGAGCTGCAACAGCGCGGACGAAGCGCCGCAGATCGGGCAGCAAAGCCCGCCGTCGTCGCCGGCCGTGGCTGCGCTTTCCTCAAAGACCTCTCCGCACACGCTGCATTGGTATTTGCGTGGAGACTGGTATTGCGTCATACTGACCCCTCCCCCAATTCTGGTATGCACCCCCGCGCCGAAAATCCGGGCATCTCTCGCTGCTCCGCCACCACAGGGGCAACATGATCGTCGTCAGCGCTTATATAAAAAATTCTCCTCAGTTTATCTTCAGGGCTGTAAATTTTTGAAATTATAGCATATTATCATGAGTAACGTGTTTTGGATGGAGAGGTTAGTTATTAGATGGAGAAGTTGGATGGAGAGGTGGGAGTTACGGTGAAAAACGACGCGGAAATGAAGGAGCTCGAACGGTCGCTGTACGCGCTTATCGACGCGAACTTCGAGGCGCAGCTCGCCGAGACCCGCGAGGTGCTGCATGTTCGCGGCGTGCCGGACAGCGGAGGCGAACGCCCCTCCGGCGTCGAGGGGCCTCTGGATGATCTCCTTCACAGGGCGCAGCGAATGGGTTTTCTCACGAAAAATATCGACAGCGACGTCGGCTGCGTCGAGATGGGAGAGGGCGCGCTGACGGGGATTTGGGCCCGCCTGCCCGGAGGAGACGGCAGCGTCGTGGACGAACCCGGCGCTGCGGACGACAGAGGGACGGCCGTCGCGTTCCTCTACGCGATGAAGGCCCTGCGCGATTCCGGCCTTCCCCTGCGACGCCGCTTTCGGCTGATTTTGGGGCCCGACGGGGGCGGCTCCAGATGCATCTCCCGTTACGCCTGCACGGAGGCGCAGCCGATTCTGAGCTTCTCCCCGGACGCTGAACTTTCGGTGATCAACGCGGAGCAGGGGATATTGCGGGTGACGATCTCCCAGAGCGCGCCCATCGAGGCGAATGGAGGCACGGAGCTGATCGGCCTGAACGGCGGCGACCGATTCAACGAGGTCCCGGAGTTGGCCGAAGCGGTAATAAGATGCGACGCGGAGGAATGGGAGGCGATCATCGCGGCCTGTCGCGACCTGGACGTCCTGCTCGAAGGCCCCAGCGAGGTGAAGATCACCGCACGCGGCGCGGCGCACGCCACGGAGCCGGAAAAAGGCGGGAACGCCGTTCAGAAACTGCTCTGGCGTCTGGCAGATCTGGACTTTTGCCGGGCCGACGGGATGCTGATCGACGCAGTTTGCCGCATGGCGGGGCAGGGACACTCGGGAGACGGGCTCGGCATCGAGTCGCGCGACGGAGTTCCGCTGACCTGCAACCTCGCCGCCGTTCGGATGGAGGCGAACGAGACCCGGAAGACAAAAACCGTCCTCATGAAGCTCGATATCCGCTACCCCGTGACGTTCACCCCGGACGACGTTATCGGGAACATGAAAAAAGCCGCGACGGAGGCCGGCGCAGAACTGGTCGTCAACACGCACAAACCGCCGCTGTACATCCCGGAGTCCCATGAGAGCGTGCAGACGCTGCTGAACGCCTGCAGGGCGACCGCCGAGCGCCCGCTCAGCGTGAAAGGACGCGCCCGCTCGATGCCGGACCCGGCGAATCAGGCCGGAGAGAACGAGGCTGGCCTGAGGGACGTCACCCACACCTACGCCGAAGCGCTCGTCCGCATCAACGAAAGCGGACCCCGGAGCAGCGACCCCTGAAGTCGATTTGATCGCTTTAACTAACAAGGTTCAGTAATTACAACGTCTTACATTTTTTGCCGACGAATGTGGGTTTTAGGGTCGCTTTCAGCCTTAATCCGGCTGATGGCTTTGAGCATCTGCGTCGCCCCGCCTGAAACGGATTGTTCGAGGCGTTTCCTGAATTTTTGCATATTGGGGGACGCCGCTTCAGCAAATGCCCTGTTGGCGCAAGCCGACAGATTTTTCCTGACGGCCTGCGCCGTTTCTTCCATGTCCTCCATTGGAAGATAATTCAGGAGGAATTTAACTATGTCAGCCATTTTAGGGAAATAAGAATTTGCAAGCTTAAGCGCCAGGTAAACATTCAAACTCAGGGGGGCGGAGCCCGCTCGACCCTGGGCCTCGCTGGCCCCCCTGAAACCCCCGGTCGAAATGCCGTAAACCTCCGTATTCACCATGTCGTAAATCGGCGTGAGCCGCATGACGTCACTTTCAACAGCGACGGAAAAATTCTTCGCGTGCATGTCGCCGTTGCGGACGATACTTCCCAAAAAATAGGCTTTCGCAAATGCCTTCATATCGTTAACCGGCAGATTTTGTTGCGCCTGGGTAAAAAGCGCTTCCGTCGTCGGTTCGTACTTCTGCGCAGACACAAGACCCATGAGAGGCGCAAATTCCGTTATATTCAGCATTTGCGCCTGCCCATCGATGACCTTCACATCAAAGCGTTCTACTGCAAGATGTTGTCGGGGCAACGACAGGTTTGGCTGTTGAAACAGGAAAACGCGGGGCGTCGGTAATCCTGCGTGCCGGGCAAGTTCCATGCAAATATATTCGTTTTCGGCGATAAACGGGTATTTCAGATGAGCTGGTTTAACGATGACGTTCCCGCGCTCCGTTTCCTGATCGACCGGCGAAAGAAACAATTTACCTCCTTCGACGGTCAAATGCGCGGTAAACTTGTCCTGATACCCGGAAAAAGACGGTTTTGCGCTGACGCGGGGCTCGGAAAGCGGGTTTTGCTTGAGTTGTCGACAAGTGATGAGTGATGTATAATGAGGCCGACAGAAGGGGATGTCGAACCCCAATTACTAAATTCCCCGGTCTAACCGGTGTACCTGTCCCGGAACATCAGGATCAGGCGCACCAGCCAGTAGAG
>JAISSA010000046.1 GCA_031273365.1 Synergistaceae bacterium | reverse complement strand
TTCCGCGACGTTACGCGTCTTCGCATGTTGTCGCCATACAGGAAATGACCTGACCCCCTTACCTTTTGTGGCCGGTATTATATAATACACAAAACAGAAACATGAATGGTCATAAACAGGGAGATCGATGCGATGACAGTGGCACATATTTTCGATATCGGCGCGGCAGGGGTGTTGGCGTTTTTTATGGTGCGGGGGGCTCTGCGGGGCCTGACGGGGGAGGTCGTGTCTCTGTTGGGCCTCGTCGCCAGCGTCGTGTGCGGGTGGACGTTCGCTCAGCCGCTGGCGCAGTTCGTTTTACAATATTTTCCGGAAGGGGACAAAGCCATCACCGAGTTGCTTTGTTCCGTTGTGATTTTCGTCGGCGTTTCGCTCGCCTTCTCGGCTCTGGCGCGCGTTCTGCAAATGATCGTCAAAGCCGCCAGTCTGTCGTTCGTGGACCACGCTCTCGGCGCGGTTTCGGGCGCTGCTCGCGCCTTTTTCGTCGTCCTCTTCATCTACGGCGGCTTTTCCATTTTTTCCCCGATTCTTCCGGGTGCCTGGATGAAGGACAGTATCGCCATGCGGGGTGCCGCCGTCGTGTGGCCGCCCGTCCTGAAGATTCTGATCGACAACGGATGGATCGACCTCAGTCAGGTGTCGGGTCCTCTCTCGCCGAGTGAAGCGGGGCTGCCCGTCGTGCTTTTCAACCTCGCCGGCCCGGTAACTCCCACGAACTCGGAGACAGGCGAATCCCAGGGCGAGCCCCGGAGAAGCGAAGACCCGAAAGGCCGCTGATACTCGCAGGACATGCGTATCGCCGAGTCCGTACTGGACCTTCTGGAATTTCACAAGTCGCTCTTCCCCTTTGCCGAAAACCTGCGGGGCGAGCCCGGCGCGCGGGCGCTGGCCTCTCTTGCGCTCTGTCGGTCCCTGGAGGAGCTCGAAAAACGACACGACCTGCTGAAGTCGTGGATGGACTGCTCCGACCGTTACGGAGACAGGCAATTTCCATGGAACGCGGACGTGGTCTGCGTGTCGGAGCTCTTCCCATCCGCCAGAAAGAGCGGCATCCTCCTGGGCGACGAGCTCTTGAAGATCCGCGTCCTGCTGCGCCTGGCAACGGACGTTCGCGGGGCCCTTGCCGGCCTGAAGGCCGAGTATCCCGCGTTCGAGCTTCCCGAGCGGCGCATCCGCGACTTCACGGCGGAGCTGGAGGCGCTTTCCGTCATCGAGGACTCCGGCCGACTGGCCGATAATGCCTCCCCGAAGCTGCAGGAGATTCGGGGAGAACTGGAGGCGCTGAAACGGGCGGGACGCAAGACGGCCTCGCGCCTCATGGAGGACCCGAACATCCTGAACATGCTTCAGGAGCGCTCTCCTGCCTGGCGCGACGGGCGTTTTCTGCTGCTGGTGCGGCAGGAGTACATCAACCGGTTCCCCGGACTGCTGGTGGATCGCTCGTCGTCGGGAAACTCCGTGTACATGGAGCCGCGTATGCTTTCGTCCGTCAACAACCGCATGGTCCTCCAGGCGCGGGACGAGCACGACGAGGAGACGCGCATCCTGATGGAGATCACGGGCAAAATGATCGCGCGCGAGCGGGCGATCACGGAGGCCGAGTCCGTCCTTGGGGAGATCGACCTGCTGTACGCCACGCACGAGGTCATGAAAAAGCGTCGCTGGACCCTCCCGGAGCTGACGCGCAAAACGCAGATCAGCCTGGTCGGCGCGCGTCATCCCCTGCTGAAGGAAGCGGCCGTGCCCGTTGACGTTCGCTGCGGAGGCGGCTTTACGTCGCTGGTCATCACTGGCCCCAATACCGGCGGTAAAACGGTGGTCCTGAAAACGACGGGGCTTTGCGCGGCGATGGCCTGGGCGGGGTTGCCCCTGCCCGCCCGCGACGGGTCGGTCGTCGGCAATTTCGACGCGCTCTACGCGGACATCGGCGACGAACAGAGCATCGAGCAGAACCTTTCCACCTTCAGCGCGCACCTGAAAAATATCGTCGCCATCCTGAAGACGGCCGACCGCAGGTCGCTGGTCCTGCTGGACGAGCTGGGGGCCGGCACCGACCCCCACGAGGGCGCGGCTCTGGGCATCGCCATACTGGATACCCTGAAGGACAACCACGTGCTGACCCTGGCGACGACGCACCACAATCCGATAAAGCAGTACGCGCTGACCACGCCCTCCATCGAGACCGCCAGCATGGAGTTCGACATCGAGAAGCTGGCGCCGACCTACCGCCTTCTGATGGGGGTTCCGGGGCAGAGCAACGCCCTTTTGATCGCCCGGCGGTGGGGGATGCCGGAGGCCGTTCTGGAGCGGGCGCGGTCGTCTCTGAGGGAACGGGACGTTTCCGCCGAGGACCTGATGGGGGAGCTGAACGAGCGCCGGGTGTTCCTGGACAGGGAGGAACGTCGCCTCGAGGCCGAGCGCGCGGAGATGGCGCGGTTGAAGAAATTTTACGAAGAGCGCGTGGCGGAGATCGACTATCAGAAGGATAAAATCATCGAGGCCGCGGACAGGCGGGCCTCCGATTTCGTTTCGAGGGCGGAGGCGACGTCGCGCGACCTGATAAAAAGCCTGGAGGCGGCGGCAAAGTCGGCGGCGCAGAGGGAATTCAACGACAGGCGTCGTGACCTGCAGACCATCCGCAAAGGGGTTGACTCCCGACACGCCAAAAGGGTCGAAAAGGAACTCGTCGGCCGGCCGGAGAGCTTTGTTCCGAAGGAGGGCGTGACGGTGCAGGTCGCCGGCAGCCCCATCGTCGGCGTCATTGAGTCCGTCAAAAACGGGAAAGCCTCGCTCGTTGCCGGCGCCATGCGTCTCGAGGTTCCCGTGGACCAGCTTCTGCAAACGCAAAAAAAGGCCAAAGTCGCTGCTCCGCCCGTTGACACTTCTTCCATTATAATTAAACATGAAAGCGTGCCCTCCTCCCTGATGATTCGAGGGATGGGCGTGGACGAGGCTCTGCCTCTGGCGGGGACGTACCTCGACAGGGCCTACAGGGCGGGATACACAAGCGTCGTGGTCATCCACGGGCGAGGAGAGGGCGTTTTGCGTCGCGAGGTTCACGCGCTCTGCGCAAGGCTGAAGTACGTCGCCGACTATCGCCTTGGCGAGGTCAGCGAGGGCGGCTACGGAGTGACTGTGGTGTCGTTTCGCAGGTAGCGGGGGCGTTTCCCCGATCCGGCGGGATACACGAAGGTGAGGCAGATATATGTTCGAGCATCTCAATTCTTATCTCGTGGCGGGAATTCTCTTTTTCTCGAGCCTGATCGCGGGGCGCGTCTCGGAAAAGACGAAGATCCCGGCCCTGATTCTCTTTCTGGCGATCGCGATGCTGGCGGGAAGCGATGGTCCCGGCGGCCTGGTTTTCAACGACGCCGGCATGGCCAACGCCATCGGGTCCGTTGCGCTGGCTTTTATCCTTTTCTCCGGCGGTTTCGACACCCATTGGCCGGAGATTCAGCCCGTGGCGCTGAAGGGCATGATCCTTTCCACCGCGGGGGTTTTTCTGACCGCGATCGGCATGGCGTACCTTCTGTGGGCGTTTATGGGCTTTTCGTTCGCGGACGGGATGCTGATGGGTTCGATCATCTCCTCGACCGACGCCGCGGCGGTGTTCACGATTCTGCGCTCGCAGAAGTGCGGCCTGAAGAAGGGGCTCAAACCCCTGCTGGAGTTCGAGTCCGGCAGCAACGACCCCATGGCGGTCTTCCTGACCGTGGCGACGCTCCAGTGGATCATCCAGCCCGGCGAGTCCTTTTCCACCCTGTTCGCGTCGTTCGTGTTTCAGATGGTTCTCGGAGGCCTGGCGGGGTTTTCGCTGGGGCACGGCATCTGTTATCTGGTGCAGCGCATGAGAATGGAAAACGAGGCGCTCTATCCCGTTCTCGGCATCAGCATCGTGCTCTTCACGTTCGGGTTTTCCGAGGCCATAAAGGGGAACGGGTATCTGGCGGTCTACATCTGCGGGATGGTCATGGCGAACGGCGACTACCTCTATAAGCGGACCCTCGCCAAATTTCACGAGGGGTTTGCCTGGCTGATGCAGATCAGCATGTTTCTGGTGCTCGGACTTCTGGTCAACCCGAGGGAGCTGCTTTCCTGGTCCATCCTTGGGCCGGGGCTCGTCATTTCCTTCTGCCTGATGTTCATCGTGCGTCCTCTTGCCGTCGTTCTTACGATGTTCAAAAGCGGGCTCAGCCTCCGCGAGCAGCTTTTTATCGGCTGGACGGGACTGCGCGGCGCGGTTCCGATCATCCTCGCCACCTACCCGCTGCTCGCGAACTATTCTCACGCGGCCCGCATCTTCGACCTGATCTTTTTCGTCGTCATCACCTCGGTGCTTCTTCAGGGAAAAACTCTGACCACCGTGGCGAAGTGGCTGGGTGTGCACGCGCCCTTTCGCGCCGTCCCGCGTTATCCACTGGAGTTTACCAGAACGCCGAACAGCGGCGTGGACGAGACGCGCGAGGTGGACCTTCTGCCCGACTCCCGCGCGGTGGGGCGCAGGGTCCACGAGCTGGACATTCCGGAGGGCGTCACGATTCTCCTGATCCACCGCGGCGACGGCTTCCTGATACCCAAGGGGCGCACCGGTCTGGAGGCCGGAGACACCCTTCTGATTTTCGGTGATAAAAACAGGTTGCAGGATGTTTGTCTGTCGCTGGCCGGCAGGGTCGATCCCGGGGAGTCCGAGAAAACCGATGGAAAAGAGAAGCCCCTGAAGCTCGACTCCAACGAGCCGCGATACGAATAAGGAAGAAAATAAGAAAATTAAAAATTAACGGGGTCAGGGGACAAGTCCCCTGCGGGGTTTTTGTCGGGGGGCAGCGCCCCGCGGTTTTGGTTTTGGTTTTGCTTTTGTATTTGTAAATGATCCTGAACGAGATGATGTGAGTCCGAATGAAATCTTTTCTGAAGTGGCTGGCAGGATTGTTTCGTGTCGAGGTGGTGTGGGTCGACAGGGGTCAGGGAAAGTGGGTCCGCAGGCGTCGTTTTCATCCGCTGACGCGTATTCTGTTTCTGTTGGGCCTGCTGGCTCTCGGCATTGTCGCGGGCATCGACTTTTTCTATACTTCAAAGGAGACGAAGGAGCGGCCTATTGTCGCGACTGAAACCGTGGCTCCACCCGAGACAGAGGGGGTGGAGCCGGCGTCGCCCGATATCGTTCTTCCCGCCCCTCTGCCGATTCCCGCGCCTCCTCCCCTTTCCGCGGGAATCGACGTGGGCGATGACGAGCCCTGGATACGCGTCAGCAAGGGGAACTACCGCCTTTACCTGTACCGGGGGAAGAGCGTCGACCGGTCTTTCGGGGTCGCGGTGGGGAAAAACACGGGCGACAAGCAGCGGCGTGGCGATAATCGGACGCCGGAGGGAATATTCAGCGTCCAGTCCATAGAGAACGCCAGCGCCTGGACCCATGATTTTCGGGACGGCAAGGGCATAATTCAGGGGGCTTACGGCCCATGGTTTATTCGCCTGAAGACGGGATGGCAGGGAATCGGCATTCACGGCACGCACGCCCCTGATTCCATCGGCACCATGGTCTCCGAGGGGTGTATTCGTATGCAGAACAGCGACCTGGAAGAGCTGAAACGTTTTGCCGTTAAAAATATGAAGGTAGTGATCGAGGAGTGACGGAGACGAACCGACCGGGCGGCGCGGAGGGACTGGCGTTGCCCGAGGGCCTGCATCTGCTGGACCTTCCCCAGTCGAAACCGGGGTTTCGAAATTTTCTCTGCGCGTGGTTTTTCGTGGACTCGCGCGGGCGAAGAATTCTGATCGATCCCGGCCCGGCGAGCACGATTCCTCTGCTCGTCGAACAGCTTTCCGGAATGACCGACGGCGTCGATCTGGTGCTGCTGACCCATATCCATCTGGACCATTCCGGGGGCGTGGCGCAGTTTTGTGAACATTACGACGCGAAGGTGCTGGTTCACCCCGGAGGCAGGAAACACCTGCTGAACCCGGAAAAATTCTGGAGGGCCTCCGTCGGGGTACTGGGGGATATCGCTGAGATGTACGGCCGGCCTCTGCCGCTTTCTCCCGAGTGTCTGCTGGACTCCGGCGGCGTCGAGGGCGTCGTGGTTCTCGAAACGCCGGGGCACGCCCCCCATCACCTCTCCTTTATCGTTTCGGTTCGTGGAGAACGATTTTTTTTCGTCGGGGAGGCCGCCGGCCTTTACATGTCGGAGGGCTCGACGCCGGAGCTTCCCTATCTGCGCCCGACGACGCCGCCGCGCTTCGACTGTGTGGCGGCGCGGGCGTCGCTTTGCAGGATCGGGGAAAACCTTCAGGACAGCGACCTGCTCTGTTATTCTCACTACGGCGCCGCGCGGCAGCCGCGTCGGATGATCGCTCTGGCCGGGGAGCAGATCGAAAGGTGGCTTGCCATCATCTCCGGAATGCAGGAGAGCCCTGAGGAGGAGATCGTCGATCGTCTGTTTTCGCAGGACCCTCTCCTGAGCGGCCTGAGACGTCTGCCGGAAGATTTGCGGCAAAGGGAACGCCTCTTTATTCAGAACAGCGTCAAAGGTTTTCTCGGATATCTGAAAAAACCCTGAGCAAGATTAAACTCAATCATTAAATCGAACCAAATGGGGTTCTCAGGGGCCCGAGGCCCCTGAGCGGGTCAGGGCGGAGCCCTGAATTTTTTTGTCATCAACACCAAACAGAGGAGAGGAATTTGTATGGTTCTGCGTTGTGGTTTTGCGGGGAAGTTCCTGTTAGACGCCCTGGGCAGCCAGTGGAAGACGCTTCTCTGGCTGGTCAACAACGTTCTGGCGCAGGGACAGAAAATCGAGGCGGACCGGTATTTCCTGACAGGCGCTCTGGGGAAGATGATTCCCGGCGCGCCCGGCGAGTACAGGGCCGAGTATCCGTTCGAGACTCTGCTCTTTACCGTCGAGGGAAAATAAAGGGAAAATAAAAAACGTGTCTGACCTTTGGGGACTTTTTTCGCCGAGCGCGGGGGATCTCGTGCCGTCGTCGTGGGGAATTTTCTGCCTCGCCGTTTTCATCGTGGGCTTTTCAAAGACGGGGCTGCCCGGCGTCACGATCGTTGCGGTGCCGCTGGCGGCGATGGTCGTCCCCGCCAAAGTTTCCGTGGGTCTGATGCTGCCGCTTTACATGGCGGCGGACCTGATTTCCGTCCTGCACTACTGGCGTTTCGCCAGAAGGCGCTGCTGTTTTCCCTATCTCGTGTTCGTGGCGCTGGGCGTCTGGGGCGCGTCGTTCGTGGTCGGCGCGGTCGACGACAGGACGTTCGGCGTCGTCATCGGGGGGACGGTGGCGACGCTGGTCCTCCTCACCGTGGCGACGGACGTCGTGCACAGAGGCAAAACGGCCGCGCCGGAGCCCGTCGAAACGCAAAACGCGCAGCGGGGCCCTTCTCTTGTCGTGTCGAGTTTTTTCGGGGTGACCACGGGGCTTTTTTCGGCGCTGTCCAACGCGGCCGGCCCCATCACGTCGATTTATATGATCATTGCGCGCCTCGAAAAATTTCAGCTTCTGGGGACGACCGCGGTCTGCGCTTTTTTCATGAACTGGCTCAAGGTGCCGCTGTTCCTGTCCCTCGGGATCATCAACGCCCGGACCCTGAAGCTGGACCTGCTCGCCATCCCCGTCATCATCCCCGGATGCGCCGCCGGAGTTTTTTTCGCGAAGAAGCTGCCGCAGAAAGCCTTCAAAAACGTCGTCCTTGCCTTGGCCTTCCTCGCGTCGCTGAAGCTGATGCTGAGCTGAGGCGACCCCCCGAAAACCCCGATGCCGCCCCGAGTACCAGGGCAAAAATTGATGAATTTCTGCGTGGCAGCGGGTTAAGCGCTGTCGGAGCAGTCCCATAGAAGAAGTAGCTGTTGGTGAGAACGCCACGGTATGGATAATTATGCACAAAATCGAGATTTTGAGGTAAATTTCAGGTCGAAGGAGATATTCCCTCCAATTTTTTGCTTCTCCCCGGTACTAAATCCAAATCCACAGGATAAATTCATCAGATGCCTGCACGTCAAGGGGAAACGACCTTTTATCTTTCACCCGACGGATGAAAATTTCAAGGCAGACAAGCCTTGTGCTGGTGTGATTTACAGGAATTTTCTGCCCCCAACCTGCGGATTTGGGTTTGGGGACTGGTCAAAATAGAAAAAAAGTGATAAAGTAGAAGCATATGAGGATGATGGTGGATTACAACTATAAAGGATGCTTCAAATCCATGGCAGCTCTGAAGCATAGGAGAAGGGGGGTATATGTACTTGCATAAAACTACGTATTTTTCACTTGCAAAACTAAAAAATATCGGTTATAATAGTTCGGAGTTCGGAGTTCGGAGTTCGGAGTTCGGAGTTCGGAGTTCGGAGTTCGGAGTTCGGAGT
>JAISSA010000035.1 GCA_031273365.1 Synergistaceae bacterium | reverse complement strand
ACCTGAACACTGACCCCAACTCGAACCGAAACTGCTAAAATAGCACAGGCGTCAGCCTCAGTGGGCAGAGCGCGCCATAAAAAAAATTAACGGGGTCAGGGGACAAGTCCCCTGCGGGGCGTGGGGCAGAGCCCCGCAGTTTTAAAAGTATTGGCAGCAGTTTTAAAAAGGTGTTGGCATTGAAAACCAATGCCAACACCTTAGAGGAGCGAACATCGCTGGCGAAGATATACCTGGCCGACGTTCGGGAGATTGCGCCATACGCTCCCGAGCTTATGGCGAAAATCTCGGCCAACTATCCGGACAGGGCGCGAAAAATTCTGAGCTTCGTGAGGGAGAAAGACAGGCTGCGGTCGCTCGCCGCGGGGCTCCTGCTCGAGGAGGCGCTGGGCGCGCGGAAAGCCAGGGCCGTTTTGCCGGGGAAATACGGCAAGCCCAGCGTCGAGGGAGGCCCGCACTTCAACCTATCCCACTCCGGAGACTACGTTCTGCTGGCGGTGGACGACGTGCCTGTCGGAATCGACATCGAGCGCTGGACCGAGAGGAACTGCGCCGCCCTCGCGGCCGTTTCCTTTCATGAAGACGAATTTACCGAGGACGGGCGCGCATTTCCGGCGGGGCCGGCGGGGCTGGCAATTGAACCGTGGCTTTTTTTCGACCGCTGGACGCTTAAAGAGAGCTACGTAAAAATGCGAGGAACAGGTCTTTCGACCGACATGAAAAGCTTTCGGGTCGTTATCGAGGGAAACGCCGCCCGCGTCGACGGGGACCCCGGCGTCCGTCTTCAGCTGAGCCATGCCCTCGAGGGATACAGCATCGCCGTCTGCTCAGGCCCCGGCGGGAAGCCCGCGCGGGCCTGAACGGTCCGAAGCCGTCTCATACTGTCGTCTTACGCCATCGTCGTCTTATACCATCGACGGCATAAACGTGACGATCTGCGGGATGAAAATCATGGCGACGATCACCAGCAGGATCACGAATATATAAGGCAGCAGCGCGCCGACGCTCTCTTCGAGCGGAAGGCGTGCGATGCCGCAGCTTATGAAGAGGAACGTCCCGACCGGCGGCGTGATGGCGCCGACCTGCATGACGATCACCATGAGCACGCCGTAGTGGATGGGATCGAAGCCCAGCGCCCGGCCGATGGAAAGAATGCTGGTCGCGAACATCGCTATCAGCACGGTGGGATCCAGGAAACAGCCGAGGATCAGCAGCACGGCCATCAGGAAGAAGGTGGCGAGGTACGGATTTTGCAGCGTGACCACCGCGAAATTCAGGACCTCGTTCTGGAATCGCATCCGGACGAGAACGTTGGACAGCACGCCCGCGGCGGAAATCGTCATCATGACGACCGAGGTGGTCACGGCCGAATCCAGCAGGATGCCGGGCAGGTCGCTCGCCTTCAGATCCCCGGAGATGAAAAATCCGTAAATCAGACCGTAGGCGATGGCGATCACGCCGGACTCCGTGGGCGTGACGAGGCCGAAGACGATCCCGCATACGATGATCAGCGGCATGACCAGCGCGCCAAAGGAGCTGACGAACGAACGCCCGAGGTTCCGCCACGAGAAACTCCCCGACTCGAAGCGGTAGCCGCGCCTGCGGCAGGCCACCGCGTTTACGGCCATCTGCAGGACCGCGATCATCAGGCCGGGGACGACTCCGCCCAGGAACAGCCGGCTGACCGGGGTCTCGGTATAAAACGAGTAGAGGATCATGGCGATGCTCGGCGGAATGATCGGGCTCAGCATTGAGGATCCCGCCGTGACCGCCACGGCGTAGTCCTTGTCGTAACCCTGCTTTATCATCGCCGGGATCAACATGCCGCCTATCGCGGAGGCGTCGGCGGCCCCGGACCCCTGGATGCCGCCGAACAGCATGGACGCGAGGATATTGACGTGGCCCAGCCCGCCTTTCAGGTGGCCGACGGCGGCGTTGGCGAAGTTCACCAGCTTATCGGTGATCTTCGATTTTGTCATGATGTTGCCGGCGACGATGAAGAAGGGGATCGCCATCAGGGAAAACGAGTCGATGCTGCCGAACATTTTGATGATGACGAGGCTGAACGGGATATCCATCGAGATGATGAAGACGATGGCCGTGATGATCGTGGACACGTAAATCGGAAACCCCAGAAAGATGAAAAAGAGCAGCAGCGCAAAAACCAGAGCCGCCTGCAGCATCCCGTCAGTCTCCCCGCTTTCGATCCGGCGTTTCGGGCTCCGTCCGCGCCGTCAGTCCCGCGGCGTAAGGGTGATGGCCGCAGATCAGGATCAGGAGGTAATCAAAAAAGAGGTACGCGCAGCCCACCGGAATCGCGGCGTAAAACAGCCCCATCGAGACGTTCAGGTTCTGCAGGGAACTGTCCAGATTCAGGCGCGTCTGCACCGCTCCATACCAGATGATGGCCGCCATGCAGGCGAGCACGACGACGCTCGCCGCCCTCTTCACGGCCGTTATGAGCCGGGGCGGCAGGAATCGGTTCAAAAAAAACTCCACGCTCAGGTGAGAGCCTTCCCGTACGCCGAGGCTCGCCGCCAGGAGCGCGACCCAGATGCTGGTCAGGCGAATCACTTCGTCGCCCCAGGCGAAGGGCCTGATGGACGTCGAGGTGAAATATCGCAGGACGACCTGCACAAGGCACAGCATAACCATCCCCCCCAGCAGAGTGACGATGGCCACGGCCCTCAGCCCGTTAAAAAACGAATAGACGCGCCTCATGCCCGGGTACGGTTATCGCTTTTCGCGGCCGCTCACGGTCACTCGATCGCCAGCATCTTATCGATAAAGTCGCTCCACCCGGGGCCTTTGGCCCTGTATTCATCGAGCATCGGAGCGCAGGCCTTCACCCAGGCGTCGGCGTCGGAAAGCTCGTGAACGACGACTCCGTCCTTTATCATCGCCTCCAGCGCCTGCTTCTGGTCCAGGTCGTCGATCTCCGCCTGATAAACGGTGGCCTCGGCCGCGCAGTCGAGCACGATCTTCCTCAGGTCGTCCGGCAGCCCGTTCAGCCATTTTTCGTTGAAGAAATAGTACACGCACGCGATAATGTGGTCGGTGATCGTCAAATTTTTGGCGTTGTCCTGGAACTTCATCGAGTTGATCATGCTGGGCGAGGCCTCCATGCCGTCGATGACCTTCGTCTGCATGGCGGTGTAGATCTCGTTCCAGTCCGTCGTGGTCCCGGCCGCTCCCAGATAATCGAACATGCTGATATAGATCGCGTTGGGCCCGCGCATCTTCAGACCGGCCAGGTCCGCCAGCTTTTCCACCGGCTTCACGGTGAGCATGTGACGGGAACCCTGGCTCTGCCCGGCCGCCGCAAGGAAGCCGTATGGCTGCACGAGAGCCGACACCTCGGCCTCCAGTCCCTTGAGAACGCGGCGGTAGTGCTCGTTGCCCTTAAAGAGGTAGGGGAACTCGAACATCATGAGCTGAGGCACCCACATCCCGGGACCGGTTCCGGGGGCCGCCACGACCATCTCCAGCGAACCGCTCCGGCACATCTCGACCTGTTCCCGCTGGTTCCCCAGCTCGGCGCCGTAGTTCGCGGTCGCCTCGATGCGTCCGCCGCTTTTTTCGCTGACCAGCTCGACGAATCTGGTGAGCCCCCTGCCGACGGTCCCGGTTGCGGCAAGGTTCGTGGACGTGCGCAGTTTGATCGAGGCGGCGTTTGCCGCGTCAGAAGAGACAACCGCCAGAAAAAGCACCGCTGCAAACAGGCACAGCCCGAATTTTTTCATGAATCTCATCTCCTTTTCATAATTATTACTTATTATCATTATTACTTCCTGGCGATGTATTTGCGGACATCGATCGCCACGGCCAGGATGATGATGAGCCCCTTGATGATGTACTGGAGGTAAGCGTTGACCCCCAGGTAGTACAGGCTGTAGTTGATGACCTGCAGGATGATGACGCCCATCAGAACGCCCGGGATGGTGCCGACGCCGCCGGTGAAGGAGACGCCGCCGATGACGCAGCCGCTGATGGCGTCGAGGTCGTAGTTGAGGCCGGTGGCCGTGGTTACGCTCTGGACCCGCCCCGCCTCCAGAAACGCGGCGATGCCGTAGAGCACCCCCGCCACGAGGTAAACGCCGAAGATGTTGCGGGTTACGTTGACGCCCGAAACGGCCGCCGCCTCGGAGTTTCCGCCGATCGCGAACATGTTTTTGCCCAGCGTCGTCCTGTTCCAGATCACCCACATGACCGCCGCGCACAGGAACAGGTAGATGACCAGATAGGGCAGGCGCATGAATCCTATATCGAAGGAGCCGTTGACGATGCTGATGTAACGCGGATCCAGGCTGGCCAGCGGCTGAGCCCCTCCCGACTGGCTGTCGATGTAAAGACACAGGGACCCGTAGGCGATCAGCTGCGTGCCCAGCGAGATAATAAAGGGATGCATCCTGAGAATGGCGAAGCCGAAGGCGTTGAGAGAACAGAAAAGCATGCCGACGAGGATGGAGAGCAGCAGCGGGACGATCAGGGGCAACGGCTGAGTGATGCCGGGATACATCCGCGAGGCGTAGGTGACGCTCTGGAGCAGCGACGCCGAGATCGCCGCGCAGCAACCCAGAATACGGCCCGCCGAAAGATCGGTGCCGGTGTAAACGATCATGCCGGCCACGCCCAAAGCGAGGATGCCCCGAGTGGAGGCCTGGGCCATGATCCTGCCGAGGTTGGAAAAGGACAGGAAACTCGGTTCCGCCGCCACAACCCCGACGATCAGCACTCCCAGTATGATATAAAGGGAGGAGTTCAGGAGCCGGTCCTTCCACTTCGAGCCGAAAGTCTCCGCATTCGAATCAAAACCCTCCGATCCGGAGTTTGCCGCGTTTTTCACGTTCATCCGAGACTCATTCATGGGACCTGTCTCTCCTTATACTATAAACTCAATACTATAAACTTATTTACGCATATTTGGCGGCCAGTCGCATAATCTGTTCCTGGGTGGCGTCCGCGATGTCCAGAATGCCGGCCATCCTGCCGCCCGACATGACCATGATGCGGTCACAGATGCCCAAAAGCTCCGACATCTCCGAGGAGACGACGAGGATGCCCTTCCCCTCCGCGGCCAGGTTGATGATCAGCTGATAGATCTCGGCCTTGGCCCCCACATCGACGCCGCGGGTGGGCTCGTCCAGCAAAAGAACGTCCGGGCTGGTCAAAAGCCAGCGGCCGATGATCACCTTCTGCTGGTTCCCCCCGGAGAGGTTGCGGATGTGGGTCCTCTGCGAGGGGGTTTTCACCTTCAGGCTGTCGATGACCCACTGCGTGTCGGCCCGCATTTTTTTGACGGACAGCAGGCCATACTTTTTATAGCTGTTGATGTTGGCGATGACCGAGTTGAAGGTCACGTCCAGCCCCCCGAAGATGCCGGTGGCCCGCCGTTCCTCGGTGAGCATGGCGAAGCCGTTTTTAATGGCCTCGGCGGAGGTTCGGTTCCTGACGGGCCGCTGGTCCTTGTGGATCGAGCCCTTTGCGTGACGGGCGATGCCGAAGATGGTCTCCAGCAGCTCGGTGCGGCGGCTCCCCACAAGGCCCGCCACACCGAGGATCTCCCCCCTTCGCAGGGTAAAACTCACGTCCCGGCAGGTGGGCATATACAGGCCCGTCAGATCTTCGACGGTCAGGAGAGCCTCGCCGGGTACATTGGTCTTCGGGGGGAAACGCTGCGTCAGATCGCGCCCCACCATCATTTTGATGATTTTATCGACGGTGAGCTCCGAGGCCGGCTCGGTGGCGATCCAGCGGCCGTCGCGCATGACGGTCACCTCGTCCGAGATCTGGAGTATTTCTTCCATTTTATGAGAGATGTAAACAACGCCAACCCCATCGGAGCGGAGCTTGCCGATGATGTGGAAAAGATGCTCCACTTCCCCCTGCGTCAGAGAGCTGGTGGGCTCGTCCAGGACCAGAATTCGGGCCTTGTAGGAGACGGCCCTGGCAATTTCCACCATCTGCCTCTGAGAGACGCTGAGCCTGCCGACGAGGGTACGGGGGTCGACCTCGATCCCCAGCTCGTCGAATATGGCGCGGGTCTGACCGTACATGGCCCGATGGTCCACCAGGCCAAAGCGTTTGGGGAAACGCCCCAGCCAGAGGTTTTCCATGACGCTGCGCTTGAGGACCTGATTGAGCTCCTGATGAACCATGGAAACCCCGCTCTCCATGGCATCTCTCGGGCCGTCGAAACGAACCGGCCGCCCGGAAAGCAGAATTTCACCCGCGTCAGGTCGATAGATGCCGAACAGACACTTCATGAGGGTGGATTTCCCGGCCCCGTTTTCCCCCATAAGGGCGTGAACCGTCCCCGAACGAAGCCTGAAACGGGCCCTGTCCAAGGCTTTGACCCCGGGAAAGGACTTATCGACCCCCCTCATCTCCAGCAACAGGGTGTCTTCATTCATCGGATTATTGTAAAACGGGCTCGTAAAAACGTGAAGGAAACCGCCCCTCCGAACCCGTTCTAAAGTCCGTTCCGTCTATTCTTTGCCCCGGTAGGGCGAGTAGGGAATGCGAACCGCGACGCCGCTGTCGTCAAACTGAAGGGCGGTCCCCTCGAGCAGCGGTTTTCCAGCGATCATGTTCAGGATGATGGCCGACACCGCCTGCCCCATGGCCTCGCCGTCCTGTTTGACCGTGGCGGTCATGATGCCCCTGTTGATGGCGTCCACGGCCTGATCGGTGGCGTCCACTCCGATAACGGGGATGTGTCTGTCGCCGCCCTCGAGGTTGGAGCCCACGCTGGACAGCGCGGCAATAGCCCCCATGGCCATGGAGTCGTTATTGGCGATGACCAGCTCGATTTTTCCCTCGTTGGCGGCCAGCGCCGACTCCATGGCCTGCTGCGCCAGAGCGGTGTCCCAGTTGCAGACGAAGGTCTGGCCGATCTGCTCCAGGGTCACGCCGCCGGCGACGGCCTGTCTGACGCTCCACTCGCTCCGGGCGATGGCCTCCGGGTTGTCGGGCTCGCCCTTGAAGAGGACATACTGAAATTTTCCGTCCTTATTGAGGTCGTATTCCGGGTGTCCGGTCCAGAGCGCCTTAATGATGTCGCCCTGCATTTTCCCGGCGTCGGCGGCGTTGGTGCCGACGAAGCACGCCTTCTCGTAAGATTTGAGGACGTTCAGGTCGGGTTCGCGGTTGAAGAAGACCACGGGAATTCCCGCGGCCCTGATTTTCGCCACGACGCCCGCCGCGGCCTGGGCGTCGACCATGTTGACGATGAGGCCGTCCATTTTCCTCTCGATCATGACGTCGAGCTGGTCGTTCTGCGTGGCCTGGTCGCCCTTGCCGTCCTGCATGGTCACGGAAGCCTTACCGGAAAGAGCGGCGGAGAGCGCGTTGCGCACGGTGGAAATGTAGGTGTCGTCGTATCTGTAGATGAGAACTCCGATATTCGGCTGCGCCGCCGATACCGGAGAAAGAGGGATAAACGAAAACACCAGGCTCAAAATTGCGATAAGACACATAAACTGGACCCTGCGAATCTTCATGACACTGCCTCCTTCTGAAATGGTGTGCGATACGTTGTCGACCCGCCCCGTTCGGCCGAGGCTTTTACGAATTGAAAACTGAACAACAAAGCCACTGTCGCTTACTGCTGCTTTACAAGTATTCTCCAACTTTAACCGCATGTCAAGATCAGTCTCGTAAATTCCATAAGAGTGGGAGCACGTCGCCGGAAGGTATAATACCATGCGAGCCACGTCGGTCTGGCCTGGCCTGGCTTGGGATTTTCGGGTTTTGCAATTCGGCCTCGTAATATGGATAAATTTATAAGTTTATAAATTGAAGGAGGTGCTCCATGAAACGTGCCCTCGCTGTTTACCCTGGATCGTTCGACCCCATCACCAACGGCCACATTTACATCGCGGAGTGCGCGTCCGCCATTTTCGACGAGGTTCGGCTCAGCATCCTCGTCAACCCGCAGAAGCGCTCCACGTTCAGCGTGGACGAGCGGCACACGATGGCGCAGGAGGCTCTGTCCGGCCTGCCCAACGTCACGGTGGGCCATTTCGAGGGGCTGCTGGTGGACTATCTGCGACAGCAAAACTCGCAGGTCATTATCCGCGGGCTGCGCGCCGTGTCCGACTTCGAGTACGAATTTCAGATGGCCCTGATGAACCGTCGGCTGGCTCCGGAGATCGAGACCTTCTTCATCGTCACCGACCCGAAATACTCCTACCTTTCCAGCAGCACCGTTCGCGACGTCTTTCAGTTCGGCGGCCCCGTGCAGGATATGGTGCCCTGCGGCGTCTTCCGCCGTCTGCGCGAGCGCTTCCTCTCCCGTCTTCCCGGGACAGGGTAGAGGCCGTGCTGCGTCCGCTCGACCGCGCCTTTTATCTGCGGGGCGCAGTCGCCGTCGCCAGAGACCTGATCGGCAGGACCCTGGTCAGCACAGCCGATGGAGCGACGACCGCGGGCCTCATCGTCGAGACCGAGGCCTACGCCGGACGGGAAGACGCCGCATGTCATTCCTTCAAACGCAAAGGCCCTTCGGGCGGGCACCGCACCGACGTGATGTTCGGCCCGGGGGGCTACGCGTATGTGTACCTGATCTACGGGATGTACAACTGCTTCAACGCCGTGGCCAACGTCGAAGGCGAGCCCGAGGCCGTGCTGATCCGCGCGATCGAACCCCGTGAGGGTCTTTCCGCGATGCGGGAGCGACGTGGAACGCAGGACGTCAAAAAGCTCTGCAGCGGCCCGGGGAGGCTCTGCATGGCCCTCGGCATCACCCGCAGGGACTACGGCGCGGACCTCTGCGGCGACGCCCTGTTCATCGCGGAGGGCGAACCCGTCCCCGACGGCCGCGTTCTGGCAACCCCCCGCATCAACGTCGACTACGCCGGCGAAGCCGCCCTCCTCCCCTACCGCTTCATCGTGAAGGACAGCGTGTTCCTGTCGGCGCGTGGGGGGAAAAAACGGGAAAAAAACGGGACCGTTCACCTTGACTCCGGAGGAATGCCTGAGCAATAATCCCTCCATCGTGATTTATTACCCTGGTATTCAAATCATGCTGGAATAATAGAAAGCACGTGAGCCGAAAGAACGAGCATAGGGAGGAAATGACGATAAACACACAAAATACGGACATTGCCCACATCCGTGAAGCAGATGGAGAGCAGCAGAGCCTCGAAGCTCATCTCCTTGGGGTCGCCAGGCTGGCAGGGGAAAACGCCGGGAAGCTCGGACTGGGAACTCTGGGGGAGCTGTTGGGGCTCCTGCACGACGTGGGCAAGGCCTCGTCGAGGTTCCAGTTGTATATCAAATCCGCGGAGGGGCTCATCGACCAGGACTCCGACGACTACGTCGACGCCGTGCAGCAAAAAGGCAAAATCGACCACTCGACGGCGGGCGCTCAGTGGATATGGCAGGCGCTTCCGGAAACGGCGGCTCCGCTCGACGTTCTCTGCGCACAGATGCTGTCCCTCGCTCTGGCGTCTCACCATTCGGGGCTGATCGACTGCCTCAAACCGGACGGCACGGACAATTTTACACTACGCATGGAAAAATCCGACCGGAAAACTCACCTCGCCGAAGCACGAGCGAAATTCCCGGAGGCGGTCCGCAGGCGCGTCGATGAGCTGCTCGAAGAACCCGGCCTCCGGGAGCCGCTTAAAGCATCGCTCCGCAAACTCCGCGACCAGGAGAAAAAACACGATCCTGCGTCGGGAAATTCGTTCGGAAAAGCCCGAGCTCTTTTTAAAACGGGCCTGCTGCTGCGTATGCTGTTCAGCTGTCTGATCGACGCGGACAGGACGGACACGGCCGATTTCGAGAAAAAACGCCGCGCCGCTCTCCGCCAGAAGGGTAAATACGTCGACTGGCAGACGCTGGCCGATCGTTTGGAGGCGCATCTCGCAAATTTTGACGCAACGAAAGCGATTGACCGGGAGCGCCAAAAAATCTCGGACGACTGCAAGGCGGCCGCGGCGCGGGATAAGGGCATCCATACCCTGACGGTTCCCACCGGTGGCGGAAAAACTCTGAGCAGCCTGCGTTTCGCCCTGAACCACGCCCTGCACCACGGGGATATCGACCGGATTTTTTACGTCATCCCTTATACCTCCATCATCGACCAGAACGCCGAGGTCGTGCGCAGGATTCTGGAGCCGCCGAACGAAAAAGGGCGCGTCGTCCTGGAATGCCACTCGAACCTCACGGCGGAACACGAGACGTGGCGGGGCAAGATTTTGTCGGAAAACTGGGATGCGCCCGTCGTTTTCACCACCAACGTCCAGTTCCTCGAAGCGCTTTTTTCCGGCGGGACGCGAAGCGCCCGGCGCATGCACCAGCTCGCGCGTTCGGTCGTCATATTCGATGAAATTCAGACGCTCCCCATTCGGACCGTCCACATGTTCTGCAACGCGCTGAACTTTCTCGTCGAACAGTGCGGGACGACGGCTGTGCTCTGTACCGCCACACAGCCGCTGCTCGACGGCGTGGACGAGAGTTTGGGAGCTCTGAGCCGCGCCCGCGAAATCATATCCCGCGATCTCACGGAGCTCTTCGCGCAGTTTCGCCGCGTCGAGGTCGTCGACAGACGGCGGGACGAAGGGTATACCTGCGAGGAAATCGCCGCGCTGGCGCTGGAGGAGCAAAAGATTTCCGGCAGCGTCCTTGTCATTACCAACACGACGAAAATCGCCCGGGAAATCTACCGGTGCGTAAAAAAAGACTTTAAAGACACCGTGCACCTCAGCGCCAACATGTGTCCCGCGCACCGCAAAAAGGTTCTGAAAGAAACCCGCGAACGGCTCGACGCGTCCCTGCCCGTCGTCTGCGTCAGCACCCAGGTCATCGAGGCCGGGGTCGACATCGACTTTGGCTCCGGAATACGCCTCCTTGCCGGCATCGATTCCGCGGCGCAGACGTCGGGCCGGGTCAACCGTCACGCGCTGCGCGAGAGCGGCCGCGTGCTGTTGCTGAACCCCTCCGAAGAGGAGTTGGGCAGCCTCGTCGACATCCGCATGGGAAGAGACGCGGCCCGGAAGGTTCTCAACGAGTTCAAAACAGGGCTGATTGGCCCCGACCTTCTCGACCCCAAAATCATCGCCCATTACTTCGAATATTATTTTTACACCAGAAAAGACGAGATGAGCTACAGGGTCAACGCGGAAAGAGAAGACACTCTTTTGAATATGCTTTCGAGCAACGAGAAAGCCGCGCACGACAGCCTTAAAAAGCACGAAGGAATGGACATGAAGGCGTCAAAAGCCGGCCTTCCGCAATCTTTTGCCAGCGCCGCCGCGGCCTTTCACGCCATCGACGCCCCGACGCGCGGAGTGATCGTCCCACACGGCGGCATGGAAGGAGGTGAGGGCGTCATCGCGAAGCTCTGTGGCGCTTTCGATCCCGAAAAGGACGCCGCTCTGCTGCGCAAAGCCCAGCAGTACAGCGTCAACGTTTACCCACACGTCTGGAAAAAATTGGACGGCATCGTAAAGGAAGTGCAGAAAGGCGCCGATATCTGGTATCTGCCTGAGACGCATTACAGTTCGGAATTCGGGCTCAGCGAAGAACCGGCGTCAACGTTCGGGCTGGCCTGTGTGTGAGATTTGGAGGTGTTTTAATGGACAACAGCATCGATTTCAGAGTTTGGGGGAAATTTGCCCTGTTTACGGACCCGCTCACGAAAATCGGCGGCGAAAAATGCTCGTATCACGTGCCGACTTACGAGGCTTTGAAGGGCATTGCCCGATCCATTTACTGGAAGCCGACTTTTATCTGGGTGATCGACCGGGTACGCGTTATGAAGCGCATCCGTACACAAACCAAAGGGGTGAAGCCCCTGAATTACGCCAGTGGCGGCAATTCTCTGGCCCTCTACAATTACCTGTCGGACGTGGAGTACCAGGTACGGGCGCATTTTGAGTGGAATGAGCACCTTCCGGAGCTGGCCGGAGACCGGAACGACGGCAAACACTATTCCATCGCCACGCGGATGCTGGAACGCGGGGGACGCCGCGACATTTTCCTCGGCACCCGCGAATGCCAGGGATACGCGGAGCCCTGTCGTTTCGGCGAGGGGGCAGGCGAGCTCGACGGTAACGGAGAGCTGGCTTTTGGACTGATGTTCCACAGTTTCAGCTACCCGGAGGAGTCCGGCGTCGAGAAGTTGCACAGCCGCTTCTGGATGCCTCGCATGGTTGATGGAGTCGTAGAGTTTCTGAGGCCCGAGGAATGCAAAATTACAAAATTCGTCCGCCCCATGCTTCCGAACAAATTCATCCATCGCGTAAATTTCTCCGGCCTTGACGAGGAGGGCCTGTGTGAATGAGCTGGATTCAGAAGCTTTACGAAACCTATGAACATGCGAGCGTCGATCTCGCCACGGAAGACGCGCCTCCACCCATCGCTCACGTGTCGCAGCAGGCCCACATCCAGATCATACTGGACGGCGCGGGCAATTTTCACGGCGCTGAAATTGTCGCCAAAGAAACTACACTGGTGCCCGCCACGGAGGACTCCGCAGGACGCGGGGGGAAAATTCCGCCGCCTCATCCGCTTTGCGACAAGATTCAATATGTGGCAAAAGACTATCCTGCCTACGGAGGTGAAAAATCATTTTTCGAGGCATACCGTTCTTTGCTTTCCGACTGGAATCAGGCGTATCCTCATGAAAAATTACGCGCGATCCTGAGTTACATCGATAAGGGGCAGGTTGTCGCCGACCTTGTAAAAAAAGCGAAAATTCTGCATGTGGATGAAGATGACAAATTACTCGCCTCATGGCCGGACTCTCGCAACAAACCTCAAATTTTTACCCTGGTGAAAAACCAGGGCGAGGCTTTTGTGAGATGGATAGTGGATACATCTGCACTGGAAAGCCGAACCTGGAAAGACGGCACTCTTATGGATTCATGGATTCAATTCGTTCCACGGCTCCTTCAAAAGCGCGGTTTATGCCTGATAACCGGCGATACCGCGTTATTGGGGACAAAACACCCCAAAGGCATTCGATTCAGCGGCGACAACGCAAAACTGATCTCGGCAAACGATACGGACGGCTATACCTACCGGGGACGTTTCATCGACAGCGAGCAGGCGTGTTCCGTGGGGTATGAGGCCTCGCAAAAAGCGCACAGCGCCCTGAGGTGGCTGATTAGACGCCAGTCGTTCCGCAACGACGACCAGGTTATCGTCGCGTGGGAGGTTTCGGGCAAAAACGTGCCGTCTCCCGTACAAAATTCCTACTACGCCTTCTGGAACGACGATGAAGAGGAGGCTCCCGACAATAACTCGCCTCAGGCGCGCAGCGGAAGCGATTTTGGTCAGCTTTACGCGCGAAAACTGAGCGCAAAAATAGCGGGCTACCGCAGGGAGCTGAGAGACAGCAAAGACATCGTCGTTATAGGGTTGGACTCCGCGACGACCGGACGAATGGCGATTACGTATTACCGGGAACTGACGGGCTCGGAGTTCCTTGAACGTCTGGAGACCTGGCATAGAAATTACGCGTGGTTTCAAAATTACTCAAAAGAGATAAAATTCACCGGTGCGCCGTCCCCCAAAGAAATTGCCGAGGCCGCCTTTGGAAGACGCCTCGACACGAAAATCAGCAAGGCGACGGTGGACCGCCTCCTGCCCTGCGTCGTGGACGGGATGCCCGTTCCGCAGGACCTCGTTCGGTCCACGTGCAGACGGGCCGCCAACAGGGTGGGAATGGAGCACTGGGAGTGGGAAAAAGTTTTGGGCATCGCGTGCTCTCTTTTTAACGGAGTGAATAAAGGAGGTTATGGAATGGCGCTGGACACAGAAAGAACCAGCAGGGACTACCTGTACGGCCGATTGCTCGCCGTGGCGGAGCGACTGGAGTACATCGCGCTCAGCGTGGCGGGAGAGAACAGAGATACAACCGCCGCCAGGCTGATGCAACGCTTCGCGGAGCGCCCCTGTTCGACATGGCTCCAGATAGAAAGATCTCTGGTTCCCTACAAAACCAGATTACAAACCCGCCGCATCGGATTTCTCCACAACATGAAAAAACTGCTCGACGAAATTCATGCTTTGTTTAAGACGGAGGATTACGTGAGCGACGCGCCGCTTTCGGGGGAATTTCTGCTGGGATATCACTGTCAGCGGAGTATTTTGCAGGCAAAGAGCAACAACGAGGAAGAAACGAGCTCGACAGGCATAAATAAGGAGGAGAATTGACCATGGCGCTCAGCAAAAAAATCGACTTCGCGGTGATTTTCAGGGTTAAAAACGCAAACCCGAACGGCGACCCCCTGAACAGCAACCGCCCCCGCACCACCTACGAGGGTTTGGGGGAGGTCACGGACGTCTGCATCAAGCGCAAGATACGCGACCGCCTGCAGGAGAACGGGCACGCGATCTTTGTGCAGTCTGACGACAGAAAGACGGACGATGCCGTTTCTCTGAAAGCGAGAGCCGAAAAAGCTCTGGGAAAGAAAATGGGCGGGGCGGAGACGGTAAAAAACGCATGTGCGACCTGGCTTGACGTGCGCGCCTTCGGCCAGCTTTTCGCCTTCAAGTCGGCCGCATCGGACAACTCGGGGATTTCAGTCGCCATTCGAGGCCCTGTAACCGTTCAGTCAGCATTCACTGCGGCGCCCGTCAACGTGACCAGCACCCAGATCACCAAGAGCGTCAGCGGTGAAGAGGGCAAAGACGGCAAAAGAGGCTCGGACACCATAGGCATGAAGCACCGCGTCGACGATGGAGTCTACATTTTTTATGGAAGCATGAATCCCCAGCTGGCGGAAAAAACGGGCTTCGACGATCGGGACGCCGCGGCTTTAAAAGAAGTATTGCCGAAACTTTTCGAAAACGACGCATCCTCCGCCCGCCCCGAGGGAAGCATGCGCGTGGAGAAGGTTTTCTGGTGGCAGCACAACTGCAAGTCAGGACAATATTCGTCCGCAAAGGTCCATGGCAGCGTCATTTTGAACGTCGACGGCAGTTACGCCGAAAACGGCCTCCCTGACCTGTCTCCCGAAATCATAGAAGGATTTTAATCCTTGATGTACTCCGACGAAGACCTGCTTCCCATATCCGGGCTTCAGCGTCTGGCGTTCTGCGAACGCCAGTGGGCGCTTGTCCATATGGAACAGGAGCGGAGCGAGAACGTTCTGACGATCGAGGGGAGGCAACTGCACGAGTTTGTGCACGAACAGGGATCGGGCGTCCGTTCGGGTGTGCGCATGGTGAGAGGGCTCCATTTACGCTCTCTCTCACTGGGGCTTTATGGTGTGGCGGACCTCGTGGAATTTCGTCCCTGCGACGACGGAGCGGTGCTTCCCGGGCTTACGGGGCGTTGGCGTCCCTATCCCGTGGAGTACAAACGCGGGCGCAAGCGCCTCGACCAGGCTGACGAAATACAGCTTTGCGCACAGGCTATCTGTCTGGAGGAGATGCTGAACGTCGCCATAGCGAAGGGCGCGGTTTATTACGGGCAACCGAAGAGGCGCACGGAGACAGACCTGACCCCCGAGCTGCGGAAGAGTGTGATGGCGTTGTGTCGACGCGCCCGCGAGCTTTACGAGGCAAAACAAACGCCCCTGCCGAAACCGGGGAAACATTGTGCGAGCTGCTCCCTCGAAAATATATGTACACCGGAGCTCGCCGCAAAAGACAGGTCGACGCAATATGTCGCAGGCCTCCTGAGGGAACTTGCGCAGTGAAAGGGAGATGACCATGGAACACCAGTTCAACATGCCATGCATATCCATGCGCCTCCTCCTCTGAAAATGAATCGCGCGACCCGAAAGTCGGTGGACGCTTTTGTACAAAACTGGTATAAAATGAGACGTCGATATCTGCTGTATCCAGGGTTATTTCTCCTTTGCTTCTAACCTGCTCCGCGCCTCCTGCAACTTGACAACTGAAAGTTCCATAACGATAAATTCGGAAGATTCTCAGGGACCAATCCGACCCCTTCGCGCAAAAGCGCAAATAAAACCTTACAAAATCACTTTTGTTTTATGTACCGTCACGCCCTCACGGGCGTGTGAGTTGAAACGACATCGGCTGCTCCATGTATCCTCTGGCGAAAGTCACGCCCTCACGGGCGTGTGAGTTGCAGGCAAGAAAGAAAGGACGAAATATGCCGCAAGCCTTCTGAGAGAACTTGCGCCGTGAAGGGAGTATGACCATGAAACACCAGCTCAATACGCTGTTTATATCCACGCAGGGAGCCTGGCTCTCTCAGGAGGGAGAAAATATCGTCGTTCACCTGGACAGGGAAACATCGAAGCCTTTTCCCATTCACCTCTTCGAATCTGTCGTCTGCTTCGGCAGGGTCAGCGCGACGGCCCCGTTAATGGGTTTCTGCGCGCAAAGAAACGTCCCCATATCCTTTTTTTCCGAGCATGGACGCTTTCTGGCGCGCGTGGATGGCCCCATACGGGGAAACGTTCTGCTGCGTCGTCAGCAATATCGACTGGCCGACGATGCGGAGGCGACATCCGGCATCGCTCGCAGCGTTCTCATCGGGAAAATAGCCAACAGCAGGTCAGTCCTGATGCGGGCGGCTCGGGAAAACGACGGAGAAGCCAACCCCATTCTCACCTCCGCCGCCAAATATCTGGGAGGAACGGTCCAGGACCTCAAAAAACCGTTGTCTCTGGAGACCCTGCGAGGGAAAGAAGGAGACGCAGCCCGTTGTTATTTTGACGCGTTCGATCACCTTATACTGGCACAAAAGGAACACTTTCGCTTTACCGGCAGAAACCGACGCCCGCCGATGGATAAAGTCAACGCGCTTTTGTCGTTCGTCTACACCCTGCTCACGCATGACGTGATGTCTGCGCTGGAGGGTGTGGGTCTGGATCCCGCCGTCGGGTATCTGCATCGCGAACGGCCGGGACGCCCCAGTCTGGCGCTGGATTTAATGGAAGAGTTCCGTTCCTGGCTTGCAGATCGGTTAATTCTTTCACTGATCAATCTAAAACAAATTCGCCCGGAGGGTTTTACGCAAAGCGAGAGCGGCGCTGTGACAATGGACGAGACAACCCGCAAAATTGTCCTCGAAACGTGGCAGGCGCGTAAACAGAATGAATTGACGCACCCCTACACTGAAGAAAAAATCGCAATAGGGCTCCTGCCGCACGTGCAGGCTCGCCTTATGGCACGTTTTATTCGTGGCGAACTGGAAAGCTATCCCCCGTTCGTATGGAAGTAGGTGAAGCACTTTGATGGTTTTGATAACCTACGATGTGAACACAGAAGGCGAAGGAGGTAAACGCCGGCTGCGCCGGGTGGCAAAGCTTTGTAAAAATTTCGGCCAGCGGGTCCAGCTCTCCGTCTTCGAATGCCTCGTCGACCCGGTCCAATGGGCGGACCTCAGCCATCGATTAGAAAAGGAAATCGACAAAGAGCACGACAGCCTTCGCTTTTACTTCCTCGGAGCCAATTGGAAGCGACGTGTCGAGCATATCGGCGCCAAAGAAGCCTATGATCCCGAGGGCCTGCTCCTCCTCTGAAAAGGGAGCGCGAACCGGAAGCCGGCAGACGCCTCTGGTGTTAAAATGAGACATCAATACCTGCTGTATCCGGTTTTATTCCTCCTGCACCTCCAACCCGATCCGCGCACCCTGCAACTTGACAATTGAGAGCTTTATGGCGATAATTTGAACGAGATGTCAGCTGCCTGATCCGACACCTCCGCGCAAAGGCACGAATAAAACGTTACAGAATCAGCTTTTGTCTTATGTACGGTTCACGCCCTCACGGGCGTGTGAGTTGAAACAAGGTACTGCCCCTATACCGGCCTCCTCTTCTGCGTTCACGCCCTCACGGGCGTGTGAGTTGAAACTCTCCTTGAGGGGATATCCGGAGAGGCGAAGGAAGGTTCACGCCCTCACGGGCGTGTGAGTTGAAACCACGCTCCGCCCTGATACTGCGCAATGTCGCCAGGTTCACGCCCTCACGGGCGTGTGAGTTGAAACTTGGGAACCTGCCGCGTGTTAACTGCGAATCGGCGTTCACGCCCTCACGGGCGTGTGAGTTGAAACTGCCGTCAGGTGTTGCGGAAGCACTGGCCTGACGTGGTTCACGCCCTCACGGGCGTGTGAGTTGAAACCGTTTACATTGGCTATTGATCAGGCAAGACGGCGGTTCACGCCCTCACGGGCGTGTGAGTTGAAACCCGCTCGATTCCCCGACGCTCACCCAGCCTCACGGTTCACGCCCTCACGGGCGTGTGAGTTGAAACAGAAGCTTTTCGCGGAATTGAGCCATGGAAGGCGGTTCACGCCCTCACGGGCGTGTGAGTTGAAACCGTTTGTAAAACCACGAATCTTCAACGTCATCGTGTTCACGCCCTCACGGGCGTGTGA